>JBEDHM010000029.1:0-5502 GCA_041174105.1 Cyanobacteriota bacterium
CACCTCACCGGTGCTGCGCATTTCAGGACCCAGCAGGGTGTCGGCGCCGGGGAAGCGCTTGAAGGGCAGCACCGCCTCTTTCACCGTTTGCAACGGCGGGATTGGTTCGGCGGTGAGGCCCAACTGGGCCAGGGTTTGGCCGGCCATCAGCTGGCTGGCCACCTTGGCCAGCGCCACGCCCGTGGCCTTGGCCACAAACGGCACCGTGCGGGAGGCGCGGGGATTGGCTTCGATGATGAACACGGTTTGCTCGCCCCGGGGATCGCCCTGCACGGCGAACTGCAGGTTGATCAGCCCCCGCACCTGGAGGGCCACTGCCAAATCCCGGCTCCACTGGCGAATGGTGGCGAGGGCCGCCTGGCTCAGGCTCACGGCCGGCAGGCAGCAGGCGGAATCCCCCGAGTGGATACCGGCCGGTTCGATGTGCTCCATCACCCCGCCGATCACCACCTGCCCCTCGCCATCACAGAGGGCATCGACATCCACCTCGGTGGCGTTTTCCAGGTATTGGTCGATCAGCACCGGGTGATCGGGCTCCACCTGCACCGCCTCCACCATGTAGCGGTTGAGCTCGGCTTCGTCGTACACCACCTCCATGGCGCGGCCGCCGAGCACGTAGCTGGGGCGCACCACCACGGGATAACCCACCCGATCGGCCACGGCCCGGGCCTCGGCCTCACTGCGGGCCAGGCCGTTGCGGGGCTGGCGGATCTCCAGTCGCCGCAGGATCGCTTCAAATTGCTCCCGATCTTCGGCGCTGTCGATCGATTCGGGCGAGGTGCCCCAGATGCGGGTACCGGTGCGGCTGCCCACCGGCCCCTCGAGCCAGCGCAGCAGGGGGATGGCCAGCTTGAGGGGGGTCTGCCCGCCGAATTGCACGATCACCCCTTCCGGCCGTTCGGCCTCGATCACATTGAGCACGTCTTCGAGGGTGAGCGGCTCGAAGTAGAGGCGATCGCTGGTGTCGTAGTCGGTGGAAACCGTTTCCGGGTTGCTGTTCACCATCACCGTGGCGAAGCCCACGTCCTGCAGGGCAAAGGAGGCGTGGCAGCAGCAATAGTCGAATTCGATGCCCTGGCCGATGCGGTTGGGGCCGCCGCCAAGAATCATCACCTTGCGGCGGGTTTCAGGCTGCACCTCGCTTTCCGGCGCCAGCACCACCAGGGCGCCATCGGCGCCGATCCGCTCCAGCGGCCGCTCATAGGTGGCGTAGTGATAGGGGGTGGTGGAGGCAAATTCAGCGGCGCAGGTGTCCACGGTTTTGAACACCGCATTCACCCCCAAGCCCTGGCGGTGGGCCCGCACCTGGAGCTCCTGGGAGCCCGTGGCCCAGGCAATCTGCCGATCGGAGAAGCCCAGCTGCTTGAGCTCCAGCAGGCTTTCTGCATCGAGATCCGCCAAGGACCGCCCGGTCAACAGCCGCCCTTGGGCCTCCACGATCCGCCGCAGCTTGGCCAGGAACCAGGGATCAATGGCCGAGAGGGCATGGATCTCGGCGTCGCTGCGGCCGGCCAGCATCGCCGCGCGCACCGCAAAAATGCGATCCGGCGTCGCCGTGCGCAGGGCCCGCTCCAGGGCGCTGGCTTCTGTGGCCAGATCGGGGCGATCACACCCCCAACCCGCGTGGCCCGTTTCCAGCGACCGCAACGCCTTCTGGAACGACTCCTCAAAACAGCGCCCAATCGCCATCGCCTCCCCCACCGACTTCATCGCCGTGGTGAGCACCGCCGGACTGCCGCGGAACTTCTCGAAGGCGAAGCGCGGGATCTTGGTGACCACGTAATCAATCGTGGGCTCAAAGCAGGCCGGCGTGGCGCCGGTGATGTCGTTGAGGATTTCGTCGAGGGTGTAGCCCACCGCCAGGCGGGCGGCGATCTTGGCGATCGGAAACCCGGTGGCCTTGGAGGCCAAGGCCGAGCTGCGGCTCACCCGGGGATTCATCTCAATCACCACCACATCGCCGTTGGCGGGATTGATCGCGAACTGGATGTTGCTGCCGCCGGTGTCGACGCCGATCTCGCGAATGATCGCGATCGATTGGTCGCGCAGGCGCTGATATTCGCGATCGGTGAGGGTTTGGGCCGGGGCCACGGTGATCGAGTCACCGGTGTGCACCCCCATCGGATCGAGGTTTTCGATGCTGCACACGATCACCACGTTGTCGGCGGTGTCGCGCATCACCTCCAGCTCGAATTCCTTCCAGCCGAGCAGGGATTGCTCGATCAGGATCTGGCTGACGGGGCTGGCATCGAGGCCACTGAGGCAGATGGCCCGGAATTCCTCGGGGTTGTAGGCAATCCCGCCGCCGGAGCCGCCCAGGGTGAAGGCCGGCCGGATGATGCGCGGATAGCTGCCAATGGCGTCACCAACGGCTTCGGCCTCTTCCAGGGTGTTGGCGATGCCGGAGGGGCACACGGCCACCCCGATGCGCCCCATCGCCTCCTTGAACAGCAGCCGATCCTCCGCCTTGCGGATGGCCTCCAAGTTGGCGCCAATCAGCTCCACCCCGTGCTTGGCCAGGGTGCCGTTTTCAGCCAGGGCCACCGCCAGGTTGAGGGCGGTCTGACCGCCCATGGTGGGCAGCAGGGCATCGGGCTTTTCGATCTCAATCACCCGGGTCACCACCTCGGGTGTGAGCGGCTCGATGTAGGTGCGATCCGCCATGTCGGGATCGGTCATGATCGAAGCCGGGTTGGAATTCACCAACACCACTTCAAAACCCTCGGCCCGCAAGGCTTTACAAGCCTGGGTTCCCGAATAATCAAACTCACAGGCCTGGCCGATCACAATCGGTCCGGAACCCAGCAGCAGGATGCGACGCAGGTCCGTGCGGCGGGGCATGGGCGGGGAACGGGCCAAACCTGCCTAGCCTCTCATGGGCCCCGCAGGACGAGCCTTTCCCGCCAGGGTGGCTAACGTGCCCCAAACGCCCAAACCCACACCTCCATGAGCGAACTCCAGCGCCTGAAGGGGCTGCTGCCCCCAGAAATGCAGAGCTGGGTGTTTGTGGAGGCCGCCGCCTCGGTTGATCCGCCCCTGATCACGATCGAAGAGATCGGGCGTGATGAGGTGGAGATCCAGATCGACCTGGAGAAGTGGGATGGCCTGGCCCTCGACCACCGCAACCTGCTGTTCTGGCATGAGGTGGGCCGGGTGCAGAACGATGCCGTGCCCCGCGACGGTTGGGAGATGGCAGCCCTGGCCATTGGCCTGGGCGGGGCCATTGGCGAGCTCTGGGTCCAGGACGGCCTGCTGTTGGTGATGGCCCTGGGGCTGTCGGGTTTTGCTGGCTACCGCCTCTATCTGAAGAACAACTCAGAAAAGCGGCTCCAAGACGCCATCGCCGCCGATGAGCGGGCGATCGATCTGGCCAGCCGCTTTGGCTACACCCTGCCCAATGCCTACAAGAGCCTGGGCGGCGCCCTCAAAGAGCTGGTGGAGCAGACCCGCAAGAAGAAAAAACGCACCTTCTACGAAGACCGCCTCGAGGCGCTGCGCAAGAGTGCTGGGAAGGCCCGGGCTGAGATGGCCCAGCAGCAGGGGTCCCGCCAATCGGTCACCAGCGAGAACGTGTATGGATAAACAAAGCCTCGACAGTGAATCCCTGGCTCGGCTGGCGGCCGAAGCCTCCGACGACCGCAAAGCCGTTGACATCCGCCTGATCCGGGTGGATGAGGTGTCGTCGCTGGCCGATTGGTTCGTGATCAGCAGCGGTCTCTCCGACGTGCAGGTGCGCGCCATTGCCCGCTCGGTTGAAGACCAGATCGAAGAAGCCACGGGCAGGCTGCCCCTGCGCCGCGAGGGCCAGAAAGAGGGTCGCTGGATGCTGCTCGACTACGGCGATGTGATTGTGCACGTGCTCACCCCCAGCGAGCGCAGCTACTACGACCTGGAATCCTTCTGGGGCCACGGCGAACAGCAGCCCTACCTAGGCTCGGCAGCGGCCATTAACCCCTGAGTCACGGATGGAGGGCCCTTGCCCGGTCCCAGCCGAGCAGCGGCCCTTGCAGGAGTACGAAACCCTGCGGGCGTCGTGGTTTTTCGTCTGGCCCACCACCGATCTGGCCGGATTGATCCGGGCCCTCACCACCAGCTGGGTGCTGCTGTTGCCTGTGGCCGTGCTGGTGGCCAGTGGCAGCTGGGTGCTGCGCCATCAGCCTGTCAAGCTCGTGCTGGCGGGCGCCGTGGCCGCCATCTTGCTGCCATTACTGCTGCTGGTGCGCCAGTGGCTGGGCTGGAGCTACGTGCACCGGCGGCTGGTGTCGGAGCGGGTGGAATACGAGGAATCCGGCTGGTACGACGGCCAGGTGTGGGAAAAACCGCTGGCCTGGCGCCAGCAAGACCTCCTGGTCGCCCAACACCAGGTGAAGCCCGTGCTGGCCAGGCTGCAGCAGAGCGCCGCAATGGCGTTGGCGTTGATGCTGCTGGGCCTGGGGCTCTGTCAGGCTCTCTGACACTGGCCAGCCGAGCTCCGGCCCTCCATGACCCTGTCAACCAACTTCGGTGGCACCAGTCGCAACGGCATCCCGCCGCTGGAGGTGCGCCTGCTCCGCAATGGCATCACCGAATCGCGCCACCGGGTGCATGCGGCCGTGTGCGATGGCCGCGGCCGGGTGTTGATGCGGGCGGGGGACCCCCAACAGCTGAGTTTTGTGCGCTCGGCGCTCAAGCCCTTTCAGGCCACCGTGTTTGTGGCCAGTGGCGCCGCCGATGCCTGCCACTGCGGGGAGCGGGGCCTGGCCATTGCCTGCGCCTCCCACGCCGGCACCGCCATGCATGCCCGGGAAGCCTTCCGCTTGCTCTGGGGCTCCGAATTGGAGGCCGACCAGCTGCTCTGCCCGGTGCCCGAGGGCTGCACCAGCCCCCTGGAACACAACTGCTCCGGCAAGCACGCCGCCTTCCTGGCCACCTGCCGGCGCATGGGCTGGGGCACCGAGGGCTACCTGCAACGCGACCATCCCCTGCAACAGGAGGTGCTCAAACGGGTGGCGGAATTGCTCGGGCTGCCCGCAGCTGAATTGGTGGCCGCCCGCGACGATTGCGGAGCCCCCACCCTGCAGCTGCAACTGGCCCAGATGGCCCTGCTCTATGCCCACCTGGGGGCCGGAGCCCAACCGGATCTCGAGCGCCTCAGCCGCGCCATGCTCACCCATCCCGAGCTGGTGGCCGGCGAGGGACGCTTTGACACCGAACTGATGCGCCGCGGCCACGGCCAGGTGCTGAGTAAGGGCGGTGCCGAGGGCATCCAATGCCTCAGCCGCGTGGGAGAAGGCATGGGCGTTGCGATCAAGGTGGAAGACGGCTCCGCCCGGGCCAAACATGCGGTGGCGCTCCACGTTCTGAAGCAACTCGATTGGCTCACCCCGATGACCCTTGAAGACCTCGGTGCCAGCTTCCTGGCCCCGGCGCCCCACCTACGGCTGGAGGTGCGGGGCGAGCTGCGCTTCGACTAGTGGGCTGGTATGGTTTGGGGGTCGACGCGGGGTAGAGCAGTCTGGTAGC
>JBEDHM010000030.1:0-2903 GCA_041174105.1 Cyanobacteriota bacterium
GCCCTACCAGCCTTTGCGCAAATGCCGCGTGGCCCTGCATGGTCTTCGCCTGGCCATGCGCGACGCGGCGGTGGCCTACAAACTCGTGGTGTCCGTGGTGCTGCTGACTGTGGCCTTTGCCCAGCGCTCCTGGGTGGACTTCGGCCTACTGCTTGTTGCCACAGCCATGGTTCTGGCAGCCGAGCTGCTGAACACCGCGATCGAAGAGCTCTGTGATTACGTACAGCCCAATAAGGCGCCGCAGATCGGCGCCACCAAGGACATTGCCGCGGCGGCGGTGGGACTCTGCATCGTCGCTTGGATGGGCGTGATGGCTCTGGAGGCCTGGCGACTGCTGTTCTCGGGCCGCTCCTGAATCAAGAGAATGCAGACAACGGGGGATACTTGGCCGATCAGCCTGCAACAGAGCACGATGGCCGCCCCAACCGTTCCCTACGGCGACCTCACCACCCAGGGCGCCTCCACCAACATCGCCTGGCACCACACCTCGGTGGATCGGGCGGCCCGGGCCCAACAGCGCGGCCACCGCAGCGCCATCCTCTGGTTCACCGACCTCAGCGGCTCCGGCAAAAGCACCCTGGCCAACGCGGTCAACGCGGCCCTGTTTGAGCGGGGCCTGGGCTGTTACGTGCTCGATGGCGACAACATCCGCCACGGCCTCTGCAAGGACCTGGGGTTCTCCGATGCCGCCCGCGAGGAAAACATCCGCCGCATCGGCGAGGTGAGCAAGCTGTTCCTGGATGCTGGCGTGGTGGTGCTCACCGCGTTTGTGTCGCCGTTCAAAGCTGATCGCGACCGGGCCCGGGCCCTGGTTGGAGCCGGCGATTTCATCGAAATCCACTGCGCCGCCGACCTCAGCGTGTGTGAACAACGCGATACCAAAGGTCTCTATGCCAAGGCCCGCGCCGGTGAGATCAAAGAATTCACCGGGATCTCCAGCCCCTACGAAGCCC
This sequence comes from Cyanobacteriota bacterium, assembly GCA_041174105.1. Classification (GTDB taxonomy): domain Bacteria; phylum Cyanobacteriota; class Cyanobacteriia; order PCC-6307; family Cyanobiaceae; genus Cyanobium_A. The sequence continues at coordinate 954 of JBEDHM010000030.1, forward strand.
CCGAACAACCGGAACTGCGGGTGGAAACGGGCAGCCAGAGCCTCGAGCAGAGCGTGCAGCAGGTGATGACTCATCTGGTTGACAATGGCGTCATCCCAGATCAAACGCACTGAACCACGGGCCAGCCATAAAAACTCCGAGTGAGATTTCCTTGGAGAACTCCTGCCAACTGCCAACTGCAAACTGCCAACTGCAAACTGCAAACTGCCAAAGGGACACGCCCAGCATTGACTCTCCTTGCAGACTCAATAGAACTCTTTAGTCATATCAAACCACTCCCCGATTAACCCTCTCAGAAAGATCAAGATACCTTAAATCAAACTCTTCTTCAATCAGAGCAAATAGATATTGGCATAAAAAGATGAAAAGAGGCTTTTCAAAAAGCGAGTAATGCGAAAACTCACTTAAACTCGCCGCACAAAGCGCTGGCGCCCCCATGTCAGCCGACCATGATCAAAAGCATGGAAGCCCTATCCCCAGAGGCCAGGCCAGGCAAAGAAATCTCGCCGGCCTTGGCACTTCGAGAACGCCTAACCCATGGCAAAGCACGCCTTTGGGTCATGATCGCAACAACCATTGTTTGGATCATAGATGTTTCATTGTTCAACAATATCAAAACCCATCACATCATCGCCCAAACCTACAATTCAACCCTGTGCGACATGGAGCGCATCAGCACAATCGCCTTTGTGATTGTATCCCTAGGACTGGCTCAAGCACTTTTCAGCTCCAACCAAATCCGGCTCTTTCGCTGGGCATTAATTTACCTGGTTGTTTCGATGGCTCAAGTCGTGTCCAATGTGCTGTCAATGGTTGCAACCGCCAGCTCTTTGCATGGCGGCGGACTGGTGGGGCTCTGGGATGTGGCCGCAGTGTATATGCAGAGCGTCATCATATTCATGTTTATCTACATCTTCCTGGATGTATCCACGCCGGGCGGGGCCTTCGTTTGGCCAACACGCAATGATGAGCCAGCTCCCATTCCTCACGTCATTGACTATCTCTTTATTTCTTTAAATGTCAATTCAACCTATGGTCCCACCAGCGAAGCAGTGATGTCTCGCCCCGCGAAAATGTTTATGTCACTCCAAGTTCTGCTCGCCATCATGATGCTGACAGTGTTGATCGCTCGAGCCGTCAGCGCATAAAGATTGAGCAACGATGCCCCATCTAGGGCCAGCCTCAAAAGGGAAATCGCCAGAGGCAGAGCGCTCCAGAGGCAAAGCGCCCTTGAAAAGCCAATAACCCAATAAAAATTGGACTATTGCTTGATCTAAAAAATAGGTTTTACGATCAACTCTCTTCCTGCTTGGGCAACGCCAACGCTGGCTGCCTGAGCTGATCTCCCCAGGCATCAAGGAAGGTTTTGGCGCAGCTGGCCACCGGCACCGCCAACAGCAGCCCCAAGAGTTCACCCAGGCCCAGCAGGCTGCCCAAGCGGGCCCCCAGCGGCAGGCTGATCAACAGCCAGGCCGGCTGGAGACCCACGATCCGGCCCATCAACCGGGGCTGGATCACCTGATCCACCACCTGGCCCACGGAGATGGCCGCCACCAGCACCTCAAGACCGGTGCTGGGGTCATCGAGGGCCAACAGCACGCTCACCGCCACGATCGTGACGGCACTGGCATAGGGGATCAAGGTGGTGAAGCCGATCGCCACCGCAAAGAGCACCCCATAGGGAATGGCCAAAATCGTGAACACCACGATCTGGGCCGCGCTGAGGATCAACGCCAACACCACCTGCCCCGCGAAGTAGCCGCGGAATGTGCGGTTCAAGGTGCCCGCCACCAAGGGCCGCACCCCGGGCGGCAACCACTGGGCCAGGCCCGCCACGATCGCTTCGCCGCCCAACAGCAAAAACACCGCCAGCACCATCACGATCAAGGTGTTCACGGTGAGGCCCAAGGTGGCCCCAAGCAAACCCAGCAAGCGCTGGCTCACCTGGCT
>JBEDHM010000031.1:0-4943 GCA_041174105.1 Cyanobacteriota bacterium
TTTGCCCCTGGCTGCGCACCCGGAGCTCCCTGACCCCCTGCTGGCGCAGCCAATCCTCCGCTGCCGCCACCCGCCTGAGCCGACTGGCCGTGATCGGTTCGCCATAGGGAAACCTGGAGGCCAGACAGGGCTGGGCCGGCTTGTCCCACCAGGGCAATCCCAGGGCGCGCGACAACTGGCGCACGCCAGCCTTATCCACGCCCACCTCCGCCAGGGGTGAGAGCACCCCATGCTCCCTAGCGGCACGGATCCCAGGACGGTGATCAGCGAGATCATCCGCGTTCACCCCATCGAGCACCTGGGCCCCACCGGCTGCCGCCGCAATCGGCGCCAGCAGGCTATGCAGTTCACGCTTGCAGGCATAGCAACGCTGCTCGGGGTTGCTGGCATAGGCCGGATCCGCCAATTCAGCCGTTGGCACCTCCAGGTGCCGCAGGCCCAACCAGGAGGCTTGCTGGGCGGCCTCTGTGCGCAGATGGGGCGCCAGGGCCGGCGAGACCCCTGTGATCGCCTGGGCCCGGGGCCCCAGCTGTTCTGTGGCAATGGCCGCCACCAGCGCGCTATCGACGCCGCCTGAATAGGCCACCACCACCGCATCAAAGGCCGCCAGCCGAAGCCGCAGCTGCTGCAGGGCCTGCTCCAAGGCAGGTGGCAACGCTTCTAGGAGGGTGAACACCAAGGCAGCTCGCCGCCCAGATCGCCGGTAGCATCCTGGCTCAGCCCGCCGCTCCCATGGCCCCCAGCAGCACCCAGACGCCGCAACGGGGAACCGGCCGGGGGATTGGCATCCGCACCGCCGCCGGCAGCGATGAGCGCTCCCACGGCCAATTGCACGTCTATGACGGCGACGGCAAGGGCAAAAGCCAGGCTGCCCTGGGCGTGGTGCTGCGCACAATTGGCCTGGGGATCTGCGAGCAGAAACGCACGCGGGTGCTGCTGCTGCGCTTCTTGAAGGGTCCCGGCCGCGCCTACGACGAGGACGCCGCCATTGAAGCCCTGCAGCAAGGGTTCCCCCACCTGATCGACCAGGTGCGCACCGGGCGCGGCGACTATTTCGGCATCGACGAGGTGACCCCGTTTGATCGCCAGGAGGCCCAGCGCGGCTGGGACATCGCCAAAGGGGCCATCGCCTCCAACCTCTATTCGGTGGTGGTGCTCGACGAGCTCAACCCGGTGCTCGACCTGGGCTTACTCGATGCCGATGAGGTAGCCCGCAGTTTGGCCGCCAAACCGGCGGGCATGGAGGTGATCTGCACCGGTCGGGGGGCCCCCCGCGAGCTGGTGCAACTGGCCGATCTCCACTCCGAGATGCGCGCCCACCCCCAGCAGGACCCCGGCATCACCGGCATTGAGATCTACACCGGCGAGGGCAAGGGCAAATCCACCAGCGCCCTGGGCAAGGGCCTCCAGGCGATTGGTCGCGGCATCTCCCAAGACAAAAGCCACCGGGTGCTGATCCTGCAATGGCTCAAGGGGGGATCGGGCTACACCGAAGACGCCGCCATTGCCGCCCTGCGCGAGAGCTATCCCCACCTGGTCGATCACCTGCGCTCCGGCCGTGATGCGATCGTGTGGCGCGGCCAACAACAGCCGATCGACTATGTGGAAGCCGAGCGGGCCTGGGAAATTGCCCGGGCCGCCATTTCAAGCGGGCTCTACAAAACGGTGATCCTCGATGAGATCAACCCCACGGTGGATCTCGAGCTCCTGCCGGTGGAGCCAATCGTGCAAACCCTGCTGCGCAAACCCGCCGAAACCGAGGTGATCCTCACCGGCCGCTGCAAAAACCGCCTGGCCTATTTCGACCTAGCCAGCGTGTATTCGGAGATGGTGTGCCACAAGCACTACGCCGAGCGCGGCGTGGATCTCAAACGGGGCGTGGATTACTGAGGGGATTCGTTCAGCGTCAGAACCAACGCCTAGCCCCCCTCACCAGCCCTGCCCACCAGACTCCCCTCAGTAGCGGGGCACGCTGGGATCCACCTCCTGGCTCCAGGCGTCGATGCCGCCGGCCACGTTGATGCCTTCGATGCCATGGCGCTTGAGGGCAATCAGGGCCTTGGCGCTACGGCCGCCCAGCTTGCAGTGCACATAGAGCTGCTTGCCGGAGGCCAGCTCGCGAATGCGGTCCACGGCGGCACCGCTTTCGATCTGATCGAGGGGAATCAGCTCGGCGCCTGGGATCACGGCAATCTCCGCCTCGGGGGGGTTGCGCACATCCACGAGCACGAGGCCGCTGGTGTCGCCATCGAGCAGCCCTTTCAGCTCGCTCACGCTGATGCTCTCCACAGCTCCAGCCTCCTCTTGGCCGGGGGCGCTGCCTCCCACACCGCAGAACTCCTGGTAGTCGATCAGCTTGTCGATCACGGGGCGCTCAGGATTGGGCCGCAGCTTCAGCTCCCGGAACTTCATGCCCAGGGCATCGAACAGCAGTAACCGGCCGCTGAGGGTGGTGCCAATACCGGTGATGATCTTCACGGCCTCGGTGGCCTGGATCACGCCGATGATCCCGGGCAGCACGCCCACCACACCGCCCTCGGCGCAGGAGGGCACCATCCCCGGCGGGGGCGGTTCGGGGAAGAGATCGCGGTAGTTGGGGCTTTCGGCATCCAGGTTGAACACCGTGGCCTGGCCTTCGAAACGGAAGATCGAGCCATACACGTTGGGCTTACCCAGCAACACGCAGGCGTCGTTGACCAGATAACGGGTGGGGAAGTTGTCGGTGCCGTCGCAGACGATGTCGTAAGGCCGGACGATCTCCAGGGCGTTCTCACTGGTGAGGGCTGTCTCGTAGAGATCCACCTGGCAGTGGGGATTGATCTCGAGAATCCGCGCCTTGGCGGATTCAATCTTGGGCTTGCCCACCCAGCTGGTGCCGTGGATCACCTGGCGCTGCAGGTTGGAATGGTCCACCACATCGAAATCGACGATGCCGATGCGGCCCACCCCCGCAGCCGCCAGATAGAGCAACAACGGTGACCCCAAGCCGCCGGTGCCCACGCACAGCACCGATGCGGCCTTGAGGCGCTTCTGACCCTCCATGCCCACCTCGGGCAGGATCAGGTGCCGGGCAAAACGGGCCACCTCATCGGGACTGAGCTGAACACCGCTGGTGTCGGGAGGAAGCATGGGACGAAAGGGTTGGCGTGCAGCCGCACATCAAGCTAGGGGCCCATTCTCCATGGCAGCCGCAGGGGCTCGCCCCCCAACTCTGGGATCCACCAACAAGCCAGGCTCGCCCCCGCCCCGGGGTGCTCCACCCCCTGGATCAGCATCAGGGCCGGAGCCACGCACAGCTGCCGATCGGTGGCTGATGGCACGGGCACAGAGCTGGGATGGCTGTGGGCAAATCCCAACACCGCCCATCCCCGGCGCCGGGCCCAACGCTGGGCGAGCAGTTGTTCCCGCGGATCAATGGCAAAGCGCTTGCCCCGTTCTGCCGGCACGGGCCACCCATTGCAACAGGGCCAAACCTGTTGCAGCAGCAGGCATTCACCAATCTGCTCCCCCAGCAACAAGGCGCAACCTTCCTGGGGAAAAGGTGCAGCCAGCACCTGGGCCAGCTCATCGGCCAGCCGGAGATCCGCCCCTACCAGAGCTGGCGTTTGTGAGCTCACACCGATACCTTATGTACCAATACCCATTCCGTGCCTGAACTGCGGTCCATGAGCGACTCCCCTACCGACGTGCAGGATCAGGGCACTGAGGCCGCTGTTGAACACCACAGCGACGCCACGACGCATTTCAGCGAGCGCTACAGCGATGTGCTCTCCAAGGTGAATGAAACCCTGGATCAGGTCGACTGGGATCAGATGGGCAAGCTGGGCAAGGCCGCCGGGATCATCCTGGCGGTCTGTGTGGTCCAGGTCCTGATCAAAGGGGTGCTCGACACCATCAATCTGCTGCCGATCCTCCCCGGCCTCCTGGAACTGCTGGGTCTGGTGATCGTGGGCCAGTGGAGCTGGAAAAATCTCACCACCAGTGAAAAACGGAACGACGTGGTGAACAACCTCCAAAACCTGCGCAAGGAATACCTCGGCTGATCCATCAGCCCTTGTTGAGCAGGTCATCGATGCTGCGCTGGGCTTGGCCTAGGTAACTCCCGCCAAACAGGTTGGCGTGGTTGAGCAGGTGGTAGAGGTTGTAGAGGCCCACGCGAGCTTCCGCCCCGGGATCGGTGGGCCAACGATCGGCGTACCCCTGGAAGAAGGCTTCCGGGAAGCCGCCAAACAGGCGAGCCATGGCCAGATCCACCTCCCGATCCCCCCAGTACACGGCAGGGTCGAACAGCGTGCAGGCCCCATCGGCCAACAAGGCCGCGTTGCCGCCCCAGAGATCCCCGTGCACCAGCACGGGCTGGGGATGGTGGTGGGCAAGCCAGTGCCCCGCCCGATCAATGAGGGCCTCCGCCCCCCGCAACGGGTTCCCGCTCTGGGCCAACCACTGCAACTGGGGCCGCAAACGACGCCCCACAAAAAAGGGGCCCCACTGGCTGCACCAGCCATTGCCCTGGGGCGTGGCGCCGATGAAGTTGTCGCTTGTCCATCCGTAGAAGCCTGATCGGGCAGCCAGGGCGTGGCCCTCACCACTGGCCCGGTGCAGATCGGCCAAGGCGCAGCCCAGGGCCTGCCAATCGGCTACACGGCGCGAGGGGGCTCCACTCCCGGTGGGTGCCAGTTCCAGCCAGGGCAACAGCAGGAGCGCCCGACCATCCAGGGCCCCAATCCCAAGGGGCTGAGGTATCACCAGAGGCGGCGCACTCCAAGCTGCCAGGGCCTGCAGGCCTTCCGCCTCCGCCCGCAGCAAGGGCAGGGCCTGCAAGCCATTGCTTTTCAGGAACAACCGCCGGCCATCGGCCAGCTCCACCCGCCAGGCCCCATGGATGCACCCGCCGGCCACGGCGCTCAGACCCGCCAGCGCAAGGGGTTCGGGCTCCGCCAGCT
>JBEDHM010000032.1:0-3539 GCA_041174105.1 Cyanobacteriota bacterium
TCGCCGCCCAAACCGCTGCGGAAGCCGCTGGTCGTCGGGCGATCGAACAGGGCATGCGCCAGATCGAAGTGCTGGTGCGGGGCCCCGGCTCCGGCCGTGAAACCGCCATCCGCGCCCTGCAGGTGGCTGGCCTGGAAATCACCCTGATCCGTGACGTGACCCCGCTGCCCCATAACGGCTGCCGTCGCTCCAAGCGCCGTCGCGTCTGATTCGTCGTTGTCCCTTGCCCCCTGGGCCCTTCCCCAACCTTTCGACCCTTCAGACCGTGCTGCACTATCAAATTGACCGGATCGAGCACCAGGTCGCCGAAGACCGCTCCCAAACCGGTGTGTTCCTGATCGGCCCCCTCGATCGCGGCCAAGCCACCACCCTCGGCAACGCCCTGCGGCGTGTGCTGATTGGCAGTCTGGAAGGCAGTGCCATCACAGCCGTCCGCATCGGCGGCGTGAACCACGAATACGCCACCGTGCCAGGCGTGCGCGAGGACGTGCTCGACATCCTGCTCAACTGCAAGCAGATCTCGGTCAACAGCCGTAACCGCGAACTGGAAATCGGTCGTCTGGTGGTCAATGGGCCAGCAACGGTGACCGCCTCCGACCTCCAATTCTCCTCCCAGGTGCAGGTGATCGATGCCGATCGCCTGATCGCCACCGTGGCTGAGGGCCACAGCTTGGAAATGGAAGTGCACGTGGAGCGCGGCGTGGGCTACCGCCCCGTCGATCGCCACAGCGAAGACACCAGCGCCATCGACCTGCTTCAGATCGATGCGGTGTTCAAGCCCGTCAAGCGCGTCAACTACTCGGTGGATGAAACCGCCGTGGGCGAAGGTGGCTCCGCCCGGGAGCGGCTGCGCCTCGAAATCGAAACCAACGGCAGCGTCACCCCCGACGACGCCATGGCCCAGGCGGCCAATCAACTGATTGCCCTCTTCCAACCCCTGGCCAGCCTCACCATGGTGGAAGAGCCGGGCCTCGAGCCCGAACCCTCCGCCGAGGCCCAAATCCCCCTCGAAGAGCTCAACCTCTCGGTGCGGGCTTACAACTGCCTGAAGCGCGCCCAGGTCAACTCCGTGTCTGACCTGATGGGCTTCAGCTACGAAGATCTCCTGGAGATCAAAAACTTCGGCTCCAAGTCAGCCGACGAAGTGATCGAAGCGCTGGAGCGCATCGGTATCACCCTGCCCCAAAGCCGCACCAGCGCCTGATCGGCGGCCTGCCCCCCTGACGAGACCCTGAGACCATGAGACACCAGTGCCGAGTCCCCCAACTGGGACGCCCCGCCGACCAACGCAAAGCCATGCTGCGTGGTCTGACCACCCAGCTGATCCGCGAAGGTCGGGTGACCACCACCAAAGCCCGCGCCAAAGCCCTCCGCGATGAAGCCGAGCGCATGATCAGCCTGGCCAAGGAAGGCAGCCTGGCCGCCCGCCGTCGCGCCATTGGCTACATCTACGACAAGCAACTGGTGCATGCCCTGTTTGATCGGGCCCAGGAGCGTTACGGCGAACGCAATGGCGGTTACACCCGGATCATCCGCACCGTTCCCCGTCGCGGCGACAACGCCGAGATGGCCATCATCGAACTGGTCTGATCCCGTCTTTCCTGATCCGATCCAACCGCGGCGAGCCTGGCTCCGCCGCGGTTTTTTTGTGGCCAATCGGGCTTGGGGACCCCCTCTTCGCGACGGTTTGGCCCAGCGTTCGATGCGCACAACCCACTCGAGGAAGCCGAGGGAACGACGCCCCTTGAACAACGCACCGTGAACGACACCCCGTGAACGACGCCAGAGCTGCCACATCGCCCCAGGGTCCGCCGCTGCAACGCCTGGCCCTTTGCCTCCAATACGACGGAGCCGCCTTTTGCGGCTGGCAGCGCCAAGACAACGCAGCCAGCGTGCAGGAACGGCTCGAGCAGGCCATTGCCGCACTGGATCCCCACCGGCCCACCCAGGTGGTGGCCGCTGGACGCACCGATGCGGGCGTCCATGCGGCGGGCCAGGTGGTGCACTTCGATGCCGCCGGCCCGATCCCCGCGCAGCGCTGGGCCAAAGCCCTCAATGGTCGGCTGCCCCCCACCATCCGGGTGCGGGCGGCGGCGGCAGTGCCGCCCGATTGGCATGCCTGCTACGGCGCCAGCTACCGGCGTTACCGCTACACGATCTACAACGCCAGAACTCCGAATCTGTTTCTCGCGCCCTGGAGCTGGCATCGCTACCAGCGCAGGCTCAACGAGAGCGCCATGGCTGAAGCCCTTGAGGCCATGCTTGGCCACCACGACTTTGCCGCCTTCCAGCGCGCCGGGAGCCACCGGGCCCACAGCCGCACCACCCTGCAGGAGGTGAGCTTGGAGCGCTGCGGTGATCTGATCACCACGGAAATCCAGGCCAGCGGCTTTCTCTATGGCATGGTGAGGCTGCTGATGGGCCAGCTGGTGGCCGTGGGGGAAGGGCGGTTGAGCCCCCAAGCCCTGCAAGAGCGCTGGCAGCAGCGACGGCGATGGGAAGTAAAGGAAGCCGCGCCTCCCCACGGACTCTGCCTCCTGCGGGTGGGCTATCCAGAGGCCGTTTTCCCCAAGGCCGCCTGGTATGATTGCCAACCGCGGTATCGACTGGATTTCGCTGATCCTCCAGCGGATCAACCAAGGCCCTCCTAGCCCAAAAGGCTTGCTGTCCCTGGTTTCACGAGCTCCAGCCTGCCCAAGAGATCCAAGCCCCAAGCCCCTTTCCTCCTCCCCCAAGGACGGCGACAGGCCAGGCGGTAAGGTCACTACATCAGGTTGTTGCCTTCGCTACGGCGCGGCCCCAATCTTTGCCCCATCCGCTGCGATGGGTTTTCCCCATCCGGCCTGCCGGTGCCTGATCAGGCGACATGAACAAGACCCCAACTCCCTCTATCGATTCGCTCGAACGCCAGTGGTATCTGGTGGACGCTGAGAATCAAACCCTCGGTCGCCTAGCGAGCGAAGTGGCCCAGGTGCTGCGTGGCAAGAACAAGCCCTGCTACACCCCCCACCTCGACACCGGCGATTTCGTCGTGATCATCAACGCCGACAAGGTGCGGGTGAGCGGCAACAAGAGCACCCAAAAGGTGTACCGCCGCCACTCGGGTCGCCCCGGTGGCATGAAGACCGAAACCTTCGCCCACCTCCAGGCCCGCCTGCCCGAGCGCATCGTGGAGAAAGCCATCAAAGGCATGCTTCCCCACAACGCCCTCGGCCGCCAGCTGTTCCGCAAGCTGAAGGTCTACAAGGGCGCTGAGCATCCCCATGCCGCCCAGCAGCCCCAGGTTCTTGCCCTCGATCCCGCCACTGCCGCCCAATGAGCACCCCCAACAAAGTCGTCTACTGGGGCACAGGTCGTCGTAAGACCGCCGTTGCCCGTGTGCGGGTCGTTCCCGGCAGCGGCACCGTGACCATCAACGGTCGCCCTGGCGACAACTACCTCAACTACAACCCCGTTTACCTGGCGGCGGTGAAGGCTCCCCTGCAGACCCTGGGTCTGGCTGGCGAGTACGACCTGCTGGTGAACGTGCGCGGCGGTGG
>JBEDHM010000033.1:0-2895 GCA_041174105.1 Cyanobacteriota bacterium
AAGCAACTGCTGGCAGCGCTGGCTGGTTTGGGGCCCGATCGACACCACGGCCACCGACGCCAGCCTTTGACGCCAGTCGGCGCCAAAGGCCCCTTCGAGCAATTGGCAGGTGTGGCTCACGGTTTTGCCGCTGCTGAAGGTGATCGCGGCCAGGCTTTGTTGCTCCAGGGCGGCCACGGCAGCGCTGGGCAGACCGTCCGGGCAGCGGGTTTCATAGGCGGCCACCTCCACCACCCGGGCGCCCGCGTCGGCAAAGGCATCGGCCAGCAGACTCCGCCCGCCGCTTTGCACTCGCGGCAGCAGCAGCCTCAGGCCCCACCCCGGCACCGGAAAGTGCTCCAGCAGGCTGTCGGCCACAAACGCCGGGGGCACGAAATCCGCCGGGGCGCCGGCGGCCTCGAGCTGGGCGGCGGTTTTACGCCCCACGGCTGCAATCTTGAGGCTCCTGGGCCGATGGGCCAGGCTGCTGCCCCGGCGCTGCAGGCGCTGCTGCACCGCCTCCACCCCATTGCCGCTGGAGAACACCAGCCAGTGGAACTGGTCCAGTTCGGCAAGGGCATCATCGAGGGGGCCCCAGGTGTCGGGCGGCCCCACCACCAGGGCCGGCAGGTCCACCACCTCGGCGCCGGCCTGCTCAAACAGCCGGCGGGCCTCCCCCAATTGGGTTTCCGCCCGGGTCACGGCGATGCGACGCCCGCTCAAGGGTGTACCCATGGCTCAATCCTCCAGCTTCACCATGGTGCTGGCCTGCCGGTGCAGGGCCTCAGCTGCCTGGCTGCGGCCTTGGCTGATCAGGAGCCCGATCGCCTGGCGAAAGCCCTGGCGGGCCCCGTCGATATCGCCTGAGAGCAGCAGGGCCACTGCCAGGTTCTGCTGGGCGTCGGCGTAACTGGGATCGATGGCCAGGGCCTGGCGATAGGCGGCGATGGCTGGGCCGATCTGGCCCCGTTGGCGTTCGGCAATGCCCAGGTTGTACCAACCCAGGGCCACCTCCGGTGCCGCACTGGTGGCCTGCTGGCAGAGCTGGGCCGCCAGCTCGCTCTGGCTGGCCTCCACCAGCAAGGCGGCCAGGTTGAGCCGAGCCGCCAGGGTGAGCCTGGGCGGCAGGGGCAATTGCAGCGCCGCTTGATAGAGCTCCGCGGCCTGGGCTGGATCCTCGTTGGAGCGGGCGATGGCCAGGTGCAGCAGCAGCTCGAAGCGCTCCGGGTGGGCCTCCGGCGGGCAGTTCGCCAGCCCCAGCTCCAGCAGCGCTTGGCCCCGCGCTCGGTTGCCCTCACTCACCTCCAGGCTGCCCAATTTGGCGCAGGCGTAGGGATCACCGGGCCTGGCTGCCAGGTCCTCCTCCATCGCCTGGCGCAGCCGGGCTGCTTTGTTGCCAGCGGCCAGCAGTTCGGGCCGGTAGCCGTCGTGGAGCAGGGCCGGCACGGGGCAATCGGCGATGCGCCAGTGGGGTTCGCGCTCCAGGAGGGCCATCACGCTGTCGTCCACCATCGAGTGGTAGGGCCGGCTCCAGTGGATGGCCGGATGGCGGCGGAACAGCCTGCTCACGCTGGAATAGGGCGATTGGGCTGCCCCCAACTCCTGGCGCAGCAGATTGATCACCAGCAGATCGGGTTCTGCCATCAGCTGGCGCAGCGGTTGTTTGGCGGCTTCCTGCAGCAGCTCATCCGCATCGAGCACCAGCACCCAGTCGCCTTGCACGTGCTGAAGGGCCTGGTTGCGCGCCGGGGCGAAATCCCCGGGCCAGGCCATGGTGTGCACCACCGCCCCGCAGCGCTGGGCGATGGCCACGGTGGCGTCTTGGGAGCCGGTGTCGAGCAGCACCATCTCATCGACAAACCCCGCCACGGAGGCCAGGCAGGCCTCCAGCCGCTCCGCCTCATCGCGCACGATCATCGAGAGGCTCAGCATGGGCAGTGGCGGCGAGGCATCAGGTCGGGGTCTTTGAAGGGGCTGGAGCGGGTCAATCGGTGAAGCCCGTGGCAGCGGCGTTGGCACCGAAACCCAGCCGTTGGAGTGCTTCGGCCTGGGCCAGGGGCATCTGCCCGGGGCTGTACACCGCTGCCAGAGCTGGTTCGGCGGTGAGTTCCGCTTGCAGGCTCTCCCAGAGGTAGGGGCTGCCGTACACCACCACCCCCGCCAGCCGGTGGACCTGCCGCAGTTGGCGGATCGCCTGGGGCCAGGGTTCGTTGGCGCCAGCACTGCCGCGAAAGGGATTACCCCGCACAAACAGCTGGAGCAGCACCGGCCCTGGGGGCAGGCGTGTCAGATCCAGGGGGGCATCAAGATCGCCGCTCCAGGGTGAGGGGCTGCGGGCCTCCAGCAGGCACGTGCGGTAGCCCCTGGCTTCCGGCAGCTCCACAGCCGGGGCGGTGAGCGGCAGGAAGGGGGCGGCCAGGACGTTGTCGCAGCGAATCAGGTTGACCCCGGCGGAATCCTCGGGCTGCAGGGCGTGCTCGCTGGCAGGGCCTTGGCGTTGGAGGGTGGCCTGCACTAGCTCCAGGGCCAGGGCCTGGTCGGGCTCTGCGGCGTGCTCTGCAGCGTGCCCAGCAAGGGAGCCGTCTGGCGGGATGGCGTTTGCCCAGTGGCTTTGGGCAGCAGCCACGTCTGCCAGGGCCCGCCTGCGCCGTTCGGCCGAACGCTCCAGCTGGGCCTGGCTCAGGCGATCGCTGGCCACGGCTGCTGCAATGGCGTCGAGGGCCGCGTTGGCATCGGCTGGCATCAGTACCAGATCGGCGCCCGCTTCTAGTGCCAGCACCGCCGCTTCTCCGGCCCCATAGCGCCCGGCGATCGCCTCCATCACCAGGGCGTCGGTCACGATCAGGCCGTCAAAGCCCAGGTCTTCCCGCAGAAGCCCCGTCAGCACCGCCCGCGAGAGGGTGGCGGGACGCTCCC
>JBEDHM010000034.1:0-5951 GCA_041174105.1 Cyanobacteriota bacterium
GCGTAGTCCCCGCCCATGCCATCAACGGCTACCCAGAGCCGATCGGCGTCGTTGATCGTGCCGTCTTCGCCGTTGCCGCTGCCCCGCTGCAGCCTGCGCAGGGGATCAAACACCAGGGGCGTGAGCACGGCCCCGGCCATCGATCCCGCCCCGGAGACGGCCGCCCCCGCGACGGATCCGGCACCAGAAACGGCTGCACCGGCCACGGTGCCGGCGGTGTTGGCAGCGGAGGTGGCGGTGTCCACCAGGGAGGTGACGGCCGCATTGCGCCGATACCAGATCACCAGCCGACGGATCGCCCGGCTGGGTTTGGCCTTTTTGGGGCTGGAAGCTGTGAACTCAGGCTCCTTCGGAGACAACGGCGTCAACGATGCGTTGGAACAGATAGCCGGTGCCGCGAGCCGTGAGGATCAGCTCGGGGTTGGCCGGATCGTCCTCCAGTTTGGAGCGAAGCCGGGAAATATGAACATCCACCACCCGGGTGTCCACATGACGTTCGGGTGTATAGCCCCACACCTCCTTGAGGATTTCGCCGCGGCTGAAGGGCTCTCCGGATCGGCTCACCAGCAGCTCGAGCAGGCTGAATTCCATGCCGGTGAGGCGAATGCGCTCATCGGAGCGGTACACCTGGCGCTTATTGGTGTCGATGCGCAGATCGCCCACCTGGATGATCCCGGAGTTGGGGATGCTGCCGCCCTCCCCCTCTTTCTCCACCCGGCGCAGCACGCAGCGGATGCGGGCCTCCAGCTCCTTGGGGCTGAACGGTTTGACGACGTAGTCGTCGGCGCCGAGCTCCAGGCCGGTGATGCGGTCGGCCACATCGCCAAGGGCCGTGAGCATCACGATCGGCACATCCGATTCCTTGCGCAGCTCCTGGCACACCCCATAGCCATCGAGCTTGGGCATCATCACGTCGAGCACCACCAGGTCGGGGTTGGTGCGGCCAAACAGCTCGAGGGCTTCCACCCCATCACAGGCGGTGACCACCTGGTAGCCGATCATCGAGAGCCTGGTTTCCAGGATCCTGCGGATGCTGGCCTCGTCGTCGACAACAAGGATCGTTTCTTTTGCGGGTACGGAAGCCGTCATCGCCGCAGCGGTGCTGCTACATCGGATCAGCCCACTGAAGAGCTCGAAGGGGCGAAGGATTCACGCAGCGCCACCTTTCTTCATACTCCGCCGCATCGGCCGCGTCTCCCCCCTACGCCCCTCCTGGTTTGGCTAAGTCGAGCTCTGTTTTTGTCTGCACCAGCTGCGGGGCCCAGACCCGCCAGTTTTTTGGCCGCTGTTCCAGCTGCGGCAGCTGGAACACCCTGATTGAGCAGCTGCAGGCCGCGGCGCCGGCGGCCGATCGGCGGCGGCGAAGGCCCGTGGCTGAGCCCGACGACAGCGCTCCCCCGGGCGGTCAGCCCAAGCGCTCAGAGCCGATCCAGTCGGTGGGGGAGCGCCCCCTGCAACGCCTGGCCAGCGGCTATGGCGAATTCGATCGGGTGCTGGGCGGGGGCCTGGTGCCGGGCTCGTTGGTGCTGCTGGGCGGCGATCCGGGCATCGGCAAATCCACCCTGCTGCTGCAGAGCTGCCGTTCGATGGCGGAGCGCACCTCGGTGCTCTACGTGAGCGCGGAGGAATCGGCCCAGCAGGTGAAGTTGCGCTGGCGCCGTTTGGCGGAGGTCCCAATCCAGGCTCAGGATCCGGCGCTCGAGGATGGCCCGCCCGCCGCCCATGGCCAGGGGGCCGGGGCGGATTTCCAGCTGCTCGCGGAAACCGATCTGGAGCTGGTGCTGCAGGAACTCGAATCCCTGCGGCCGGCGGTGGCGATCATCGACAGCATCCAGGCCCTGCACGACGCTGAACTGGGCAGTGCACCGGGTTCGGTGGCCCAGGTGCGGGAATGTGCCGCTGCCCTGGCCCGCATCGCCAAACGCCAGAACACGGCCCTGCTGCTGGTGGGGCACGTCACCAAAGAGGGCATGCTGGCCGGCCCCAAGGTGCTCGAGCACCTGGTGGATGCGGTGCTCACCTTCGAGGGCGACCGCTTTGCCAGCCACCGGCTGCTGCGGGCGGTGAAAAACCGCTTTGGCGCCACCCACGAGCTGGGGGTGTTTGAGATGCGCGATCGGGGGCTGGCGGAGGTGACCAACCCCAGTGAGCTGTTTTTGGGCAGCGACGAACCCAGCAGTGGCACCGCCACGATCGTGGCCTGTGAAGGCACCCGGCCGTTGGTGGTGGAGCTCCAATCCTTGGTGAGCACCACCAGCTACGCCAGCCCGCGCCGCACCGCCACCGGGATTGGCACCAACCGTCTGCACCAGATCCTTGCGGTGCTGGAAAAACACCTGGGGCTGCCCCTTTCCCGCTTTGATTGCTACCTGGCGGTGGCTGGGGGCCTGGAGGTGGAGGAGCCGGCGGCCGATCTGGGTGTGGCCACGGCCGTGGTGGCCAGCTACCGGGATCTCACCTTGCCCCCTGGCACGGTGCTGGTGGGGGAGCTTGGCCTGGGAGGCCAGTTGCGGCCGGTGGGTCAGCTGGAGCTGCGGCTGCAGGAGGCGGCGCGCCTGGGATTCACCCGGGCGGTGGTGCCCAAGGGCAGCGGGCTCTCGCCGCTGGCGGCTGGATTGGGCCTGCAGTTGCTCGAGGCGGGCACCGTGGCCGAAGCCCTGGTGGCGGCCCTGGGGGTGAACCCGGCCGATGATCGGGCCTAGGGGCGGCGCCCCTAGAAGTACACGTCCACGGAGCCGCGACCGCTGGTCTTGAGCCAGTTCTGGGCTTCGATGTAGTTGTTGGGCGCCAGGCGGATCGCCTTGCCCCAGAGGTCGGCGGCCTGGTCGAAGCAGCGATCGGCCTCATCGGCATCGCCCCGCTCCTCGGCGATCGAGCCCAGGTGGTGGTGAATCACCGCCATGTTGTTGAGGGCCTGGGGCATCTTGCTGTTGAGCTCCAGGGCTTCGGCGTATTGATCGAGGGCCTTGTGGTGTTCGCCGTTGCTGGCATACACCAGGGCCATGTTGTAGAGGATGAAGGCGCGATCGTTGGGGTCGTCTTCGAGCTTGAGGGCTTCTTCGTAGTTCTCGAGGGCTTCGGCGTATTCGCCATCGGCCTGGGCGCTCATGCCATCGCGGTAGTAGGCGAAGGCCTCCTTGGCGCGGCGGTTGGTGGGCAGCACCTTGAGGATCAGGTCGGCCATCACCGTGAAGCTCTTGTCGATGAAGTTGTCGTTGCGTTGGGAGCGGGGCACCGGCGTGGCTCAGAGCTTCTTGCCGCCCATCCTCGCCGATCTGCCTAGCCTGCGTTGAGCTTTGTCAGCTGCTTTGGCTGCGCTCGATCTGTCCGCTGTGGAGCGCCCGGCGCCGAATCGTCTGATCCCGGAGCCGCTGCCGCTTGAGCCCCTCTTGCTGGAGATCGAGGGAATGAAGTGCGGCGGCTGTGTGCGGGCCGTGGAGCGGCGCCTGCTGGAGCATCCGGGCGTGCAACAGGCCAGTGTCAACCTGCTCACCCGCACGGCCTGGGTGCAGCTGGATCCGGCCCTTGGCGCGGCCGGCGAGCCCGATCCTCTGCCGGCTTTGCAGCAGGCCCTGGCGGGCTTGGGCTTTCAGGCCCGCCGCCGTGAGGCGAGCCTGGAGGTCGCGTCGCGTCGAGAGCGGCTGCAGCACCAGCACTGGTGGCAGCAGTGGCGCCAGTTGGTGGTGGCGCTGGCGTTGCTGTTGGTGTCGGGCTTGGGCCATTTGGCCCTGGTGGGGGCCATTCCCTGGCCTGTGGTGGCCGGCCTGCTGGCCGATGAGCGGTTTCATGCCCTGGTAGCCACCCTGGCCCTCGCTGGTCCGGGCCGGGTGATCCTGGTGCGCGGCGCCCAGGCGGCCCTGGCCGGGCTGCCTTCGATGGACACCCTGGTGGGCCTGGGCATGGCCAGTGCCTATCTCGCCAGCCTGGTGGCTTTTTTGTGGCCCCAAACCGGCTGGCCCTGCTTTTTCAACGAGCCGGTGCTGCTGCTCGGCTTTGTGCTGCTGGGCCGCTTCCTGGAGGAGCGGGCCCGGTTTCGCACCGGTCGGGCGTTGGAGCAACTCGCTGCTCTCCAGCCGGATACGGCCCTGTTGCTGATGGGGGATGGCCAGCCCCGCCAAGTCCGCGTGGGGGGACTGCGGCCCGGCGATGTGGTGCAACTGCTGCCGGGCGATCGGGTGCCCGTGGATGGGGTGGTGCTTGAGGGGGCCTCGGCGGTGGATGTGTCGGGCCTCACCGGGGAACCCTTGCCCCTGCAGGCCCAGGCGGGCACGGAATTGGCGGCGGGCAGCCTCAATCTCGAGGCTCCCTTGCGGCTTGAGGTGCGCCGCAGCGGCAATGACAGCGCCATTGCCCGCATCATCCAGCTGGTGGAGCAGGCCCAGGCCCGCAAGGCGCCGATTCAGCGCCTGGTGGATCGGGTGGCGGGCCGTTTCACCCTGCTGGTGTTGGGGCTGGCCGCCTTCACGTTTGTGTTTTGGTGGCAATGGGGCGCCGCTCTCTGGCCCCAGGTGCTGGTGCGCCAGGTGGCCCATGAGATGGGCCCGATGGCCCATGGAGTGCTCGGGGCCAGTGCCGACACCCCCTTGGCCCTGGCCATGCAATTGGCGATCTCGGTGCTGGTGGTGGCCTGCCCCTGCGCCCTCGGTTTGGCCACGCCTGCGGCCATCACCGTGGGATCGGGGCTGGCGGCCCGCCAGGGCCTGCTGTTTCGCGGCGGCGATGCGATCGAAGTGGCCTCGAAGCTGGGGGCCGTGCTGTTCGATAAAACCGGCACCCTCACCGTGGGGCGGCCCCAAGTGAGCGCGGTGGAGCCCTGGCCGGCGCCGGATGGCGCAGCGGCGATCACCCCCGAGCGCCTGCTCCAGCTGGCGGCCAGCCTGGAGGCCGGCACCCGCCACCCTTTGGCCTTTGCCCTGCTCCAGGCCGCGCAACAGCGCGAGCTGGCAGGCCTGGAGGCCAGCGACAGCCGCACCGTGGCCGGCGAAGGGGTGGAAGGGCTGGTGGCAGGCGAGCGCTACCGGATCGGCCGTTTGCCCTGGTGCATGGATGGCTTGGGCTCCCCTGCTTCCGAGCAGGCTGGCATGGCGGCCCGGTTGGAGCAGTTGGAGGCGCAGGGGGCCACCGTGTTGGCCCTGGCCAGTTCCAGCGCCTTGCTGGGATTGGTGGCGGTTCAAGACCAGCCAAGGCCCGATGCGGCCAAGGTGGTGGCGGGGTTGCGGGCCATGGGCCTCAAGCTCGGTTTGCTTAGCGGGGATCGCCGCGAGCCGGTGCAGCAATTGGGCTTCGCCTTGGGCTTTCACCCCGATGAGCTGGCCTGGGAGCTGCGGCCGGAGCAAAAGCTGGAGCGCCTGGCCAGCTGGGCCCACCCAGGCACCTTGGCGATGGTGGGCGATGGCATCAACGATGCCCCGGCTTTGGCGGCGGCCGATCTGGGGATCGCCGTGGGAACGGGCACCCAGATCGCCCAGGACACGGCTGATCTGGTGGTGCTTGGTGATGGCCTGGAGGGGGTGCTGCTGGCCCTGCGCCTGGCCCGGCGCACGATGGCCAAGGTGCGCCAAAACCTTGGCTGGGCCTTTGGTTACAACCTGATCGTGCTGCCGATGGCCGCCGGGGTGTTGCTGCCGGGCTTTGGCCTGCTGCTCACCCCGCCTGTGGCGGCGCTGTTGATGGCGCTCAGCTCGATCACGGTGGTGGTGAATGCCCTTTTGCTGCAGGATGGCCCTCGACAGCAGGGGTGAGCCCAGGTGCCAAGCGGCCGGTTTGTGGTGCTCGAGGGCATTGATGGCTGCGGCAAAACCACCCAGCTCCAAGCCCTGCGCCAGTGGCTACCCACCAGTGGTCTGATGGCCCCCGGCAGTCAGCTGCTGGTGACGCGGGAGCCCGGCGGCACCCCGCTGGGGTTGGCCCTGCGCCAGTTGCTGCTCCATCCCCCAGGAGAGGCGGCCCCC
>JBEDHM010000035.1:0-3374 GCA_041174105.1 Cyanobacteriota bacterium
CAGCCGGATCAGCTCAAACAGGCCGTGGCGATGGGACAAGGGGTGTGGCCCGGAGGGATCTGGCTGGCCGGTGCCAGGGTGACCAGGCCCGATGAGCGCTGGAGTCTGGAGCCCCTGCTTCGGGCCAAAGCCGATGGCTATCTGGTGCGTAATGCCGACCAGCTCGAGCTGCTCACCCCCCTGGCTCCCTGCGTGGGCGATTTTTCGCTCAACGTGGCCAATCCCTTAAGCGCGGCCTGGTTCCTCGACCACTGGCAGCTGGAGAGGATCACCGCCAGCTACGACCTGGCCCTGGGGCAACTCCTCGATTTGATCGCCGGCTGCCCGCAGGGGAGCGTGGAGGTCACCGTGCACCAGCACATGCCCCTGTTTCACATGGAGCATTGCCTGTTTTGCGCCTTCCTCTCCGATGGCCATGACCACACCGATTGCGGCCGCCCCTGTGAACACCACGAGGTGCTGCTCAGGGATCGCAGTGGCAGTGAACACCCGCTTCGGGCAGATCTGGGTTGCCGCAACACGCTGTTCAATGGCAGGGCCCAAACAGCTGCCGAGGCCTTGCCCACGCTGATGCGCTCAGGCGTGAGGGCATTGCGGCTGGAACTGTTGGACGAAACCCCCGATCAGGCCGTTGAAAGGGTGCGGCACTACCGCGCCGCCATCGCTGGTGAGATCACGGGACGCCAGTTGTGGCAGCAGGAGCAGCTGGACAGCAGGCTTGGGGTCACCCGCGGCAGTCTCAGGAGCCGCAGGTGAGTGAGATAGAGTTCAACCACAGCTTCAATGGTTGAGCAGGCAAATCAGCTTTTCATAACGGCTGCGCCGCCTATGGGGCAGACACGCTCTGGCTGTTCGTTGGATGCAGACCCATGCATGCCACCCAAGCATCCAACGGTCTGAATTCCGATCAACTGTCTGAAACACATTCCATCACATCAATTTGATGTGACATGGACGGCCCATTCCCTTCGTAGAACCTAGGACTTACCCAACATGAGCGGTGCACATCCAGGCACGCCAATTCGCAATATTGCGATTATTGCCCACGTTGACCATGGCAAAACCACCCTGGTGGATGCCCTGTTGAACCAGTCGGGGATTTTCCGCGAAGGCGAAGCTATTCCCACTTGTGTGCTGGATTCCAACGATCTCGAGCGCGAACGGGGAATCACCATCCTTTCTAAAAATACCGCTGTTGATTACGACGGTATTCGGATCAATATTGTCGACACCCCTGGTCACGCCGATTTCGGTGGCGAGGTGGAACGGGTGCTCGGCATGGTGGATGGCTGCCTGTTGATCGTTGATGCCAACGAAGGCCCCATGCCACAAACGCGTTTTGTGCTGAAAAAGGCCCTCGAAAAAGGCCTGCGCCCCATCGTGTTTGTCAACAAAATCGACCGTGCCCGGGTTGATCCTGAGGTCGCCGTCGACAAGGTGCTCGATCTCTTCCTGGAGCTTGGAGCCGACGACGACCAGTGTGATTTTCCCTACCTGTTTGGCAGTGGCATGGGCGGCTACGCCAAGCCCGACATGAAGACCGAGAGCGAAAACATGAAACCGCTCTTCGATGCCATCCTTCGCCACGTACCACCGCCGGTGGGGGATCCAGAGAAACCCCTGCAGCTCCAGGTCACAACCCTCGACTACAGCGACTTTTTGGGTCGCATCATGATTGGCCGCATCCACAACGGCACGATCAAATCGGGGCAACCCGCCGCCTTGATCCGTGACGATGGCAGCATCAAGCGCGGTCGCATCAGCAAGCTGCTCGGCTTCCAGGGCCTGCAACGGGTTGAGATCCAAGAAGCCAGAGCCGGCGATCTGGTGGCTGTGTCGGGCTTTGATGAGGTGAATATCGGCGAAACGATCGCCTGCCCTGATCACCCCGAAGCCTTGCCCCTGATCAAGGTGGATGAACCCACCCTGCAGATGACCTTTGTGGTGAACGATTCACCCTTTGCAGGCAAGGAAGGCAAATTTGTCACCAGCCGTCAGCTGCGCGATCGCCTGCAGCGCGAATTGCTCACCAACGTGGCCCTGCGGGTTGAAGACACCGATTCTCCCGATCGTTTTGCAGTCAGCGGCCGCGGTGAATTGCACCTGGGCATCCTGATTGAAACCATGCGCCGCGAGGGTTACGAGTTCCAGGTCAGCCAACCCCAGGTGATCTTCCGCACCATTGATGGCAGTCCCTACGAGCCCTACGAAACCCTGGTGATGGATGTGCCTGAACCGGCTGTGGGCGCATGCATTGAACGCCTTGGCGTGCGTAAGGGCGAGATGCAGAACATGGAAAACACTAATGACGGACGCACCCAGTTGGAATTTGTGGTGCCATCCAGGGGCCTGATTGGCTTCCGGGGTGATTTCATCCGGGCGACCCGCGGTGAGGGGATCATGAGCCACTCCTTCCTCGATTACCGGAAGATGCAGGGCGAGATGGAAAACCGTCGCAATGGTGTGCTCGTGGCGTTCGAAGAAGGAACGGCCACCTTCTATGCCCTCAAGGGTGCGGAAGACCGTGGTCAGTTCTTTATTACCCCGGGCACCAAGGTTTACAAGGGCATGATCGTGGGCGAGCACAACCGTCCCCCCGATCTTGAGATCAACGTGTGCAAAGCCAAGCAGGTCACGAACATCCGTTCAGCCGGTGCTGAGGTGCTCGATACCCTCCAAGCTCCGATCCAGATGACCCTGGAGCGGGCCTTGGAATACATCGGCCCCGATGAGATGTTGGAGGTCACCCCCGAATCCATCCGCCTGCGCAAGCTCCCCGCCAAAAAGACAGCTCGGCGTTGAGCAGCTCGCCCCTATCGGAAGAACAAAGCCTGATGGCAGACCCCCGTTTGGGGGAAGCCATCGGGCTTTTTAATCAGGGCGAGTGGTACGCCTGCCATGACGGCTTTGAGGCCCTCTGGCACGAAACGGCCGGGCCGATGCGCCCCGTGCTGCAAGGCATTCTCCAAGTGGCGGTGGCCGAGCTCCATCTTGAGCGCGGCAACCATCGCGGCGCCACGATCCTGATGGGTGAGGGATTGGGGCGCCTTGCAGGCTGCGATCCCCAGGCCCTGGGGGTGGATTGCTTGGAGCTGCGCCGGATTGCTGGCCAGAGGTTGGCGGCCCTGCAGGCTGATCTGCCCATGGCCCCGTTGCCATTGCCCAAACTGGTTGCGGCGCAACCCACTTCCCAGGCTCAAGGTGGGGGGGCTCTGTAGATTGGCCAACTCATTTAACACGGGCTGTTGCTTGGCCTTGCCCCTGCTCCGCCTGTTTGCCTTGGGTTTTGCAGCAACGGGCGTTGCTGGCTTAGGACCCGTGGCGCTTGATCTAAGGCCGGCCCTGGCCCAAAGCCCCGCAGCCCAAAGCCCAGC
>JBEDHM010000036.1:0-4914 GCA_041174105.1 Cyanobacteriota bacterium
CCCCAGAGCAGCGCCAGCAATTGGCCAGGGCCAGGCGGGTTTACATCACGGGCTATGGCCTCACCCCCCAGCTGGCTACTTGGCCAGGGGCCCGGCCCGTGGCGGAGCTGGCCGTTCCCCACAGCCCATTGCTGGACACTCAGCGGCAGGTCCGCGACCCCCACGTTTGGCACGATCCAAAGCAAAGCCAGGCGATGGTGACGTGGCTGGCCCAGGACCTGGCCGCGGCGCTGCCCTTGCAGGCTGCGGCCATCGCCAGACGCGCCCACACCATGGATGGGCTGCTGGGGGAGCTGGACCAGTGGAACCGGGTCCAACTGGCCACCATCCCGGCCGGGCCCAGCGGCCAACCGCCAGTGCTGGCCAGTGGCCACCGCGGCTTTGCCAGCCTGGCTCGCGCCTATGGGCTCCGGGAGCTCGCCCTGGTGGATGGGATGAGCAGCAGCTTGAGCTTGCGGCCGCAGAGCGTGTCCAAAGCGCTGCAGTGGTTGCAACAGCAGCACGTGCGCCAGTTGTTCAGCGAAACCATCCCCCCCGCCAGAGCCCTGCAACGGCTGAGCACCCTCAGCGGCATTGCCATCGCACCCAAGGCGGTGGTGGTGGATGGGCTGGCCCAGGCGGATCCCTCCCTACCAGCCACCGCCATCGCCAATACCTGTGTCATCAGCGAAGGCCTGGGGGGCCGCTGTGATCAAAAGGCCGCCAAGGGGATCGCGGTCCGCTGGCGCGCCATCCGCTGAAGCAAGCAGGGGGGCGCGCTCAAGCGCCAAACTGGAACCAGAACCAGCCCGTCCGTTGGACGGGCACGCGTCGAGCCCCATGAGCAGCCCGAGCACCAGTGCCAGCCCTAGCGCCCAAGCGCCAACCCTGGAATCGGCACCGAGTGGCCTACCGGTCACGATCCTCACCGGCTTTCTGGGGGCTGGCAAAACCACCCTGCTCAACCACATCCTCAGCAATCAGCAGGGGCTGAAAACCGCCGTGCTCGTCAACGAGTTCGGCGAAATCGGCATCGACAACGACCTGGTGGTGGCCACCGGCGAGGACATGGTGGAGTTGAGCAACGGCTGCATCTGTTGCTCCATCAACGGCGAACTGCTCGAAGCCGTGTATCGCATTCTCGATCGGCCGGATCCGGTCGACTACCTGGTGGTGGAAACCACGGGCCTGGCCGATCCCCTGCCCGTGGCGATGACCTTCCTTGGCAGTGATCTGCGCGATCAAACCCGCCTCGATTCGATCATCACCCTGGTGGATGCCGAAAACTTCAGCGATGAGCTACTGGAGGGCGAGGTGGCCCGGGCCCAGATCGTGTACAGCGACATGCTGCTCCTGAACAAGTGCGACCTGGTCGAAGAAGACCGGCTCACCGCCCTCGAACACCAACTCCGCACGATCAAAACCGATGCCCGCATCCTGCGATCGGTGAAGGGGGAGGTGCCCTTGCCGCTTTTGCTGAGCGTGGGGCTGTTTGAAAGCGACAAGGTGGTAGCCAAGCAGAACCACGACAACTGCGACCACGACCACGGCCATTGCGAGCACGACCACGATCACGGGCATTCCCACGGTGACGCCCATGCAAAAGAGCACGGCCATTCCCACGACCATGACCATGGGCACAGCCACGACCATGACCATGGGCACAGCCACAGCCATGACCACAGCCATGCCCATGGGAACAGCCATGGAGACCATCCCGACCACCTCGCGATCGAGGGGTTTACCTCCCTCTCCTTTGCGGCAGACGGCCCCTTTGCCCTAAGGAAATTCCAGAATTTCCTCGACAATCAGCTACCCGCCTCTGTCTTTCGGGCCAAAGGCATTCTCTGGTTCAACGAAAGCGAGCGGCGCCACATCTTCCACCTGGCCGGCAAGCGCTTCTCCATCGACGACTCCGACTGGCCCACCAGCGATCGCAAGAACCAGATCGTGCTGATTGGCAAAAACCTCAACCACGCCAAGCTGCGCCAACACTTGCAGGCCTGCGTGGCCAAACACGCCGGTAAAGGGTTTGGGTAGGGAAAACCGCTGTTTTCACTACACCAGCCCCAAAAAGTGCCGCTAGTTTGGGTCGACTTGCAGCCTTGCCATGGCCGAGCTCCTGCTCCTCACCGGGGTGATCGCCCTGTTTGGCCTGGCCTTTTGGCTCACCACTGATTCCGACGATGACAATGGCTCTGGCGGCCTGATGCAGCCGGTGCTCGTTCCTGTGCGGGTGAAACCCCAGCGCTGAGCAACTAGTTGCTCACGAAGCGATCGCTAATTCAGCTATCGCTCACTCAGCAGCGGCACAGACGGGGCAGAGGGCCCGCACATTCAACACACACTCCAGCAGGCGGAACCCGTGACCGCCGGCCGCTTCCGCTCCAGCGGAGAGCACCGCTGGATTCTCAAATTCCTCCGTGCGACCGCAACGCACACACACCAGATGGTGATGGTCACGGTGGGCGTCGCTGGCCAGCTCGAAGCGGCGCCCCCCCTCCGGCAACTCCAACTCCTGGAGCAGGCCCATGCCACTGAGCAGACGCAGGGTGCGGTACACCGTGGCCAAGGACACGCGCTCCTCGGCGCGGAGCAGCCGCTGGTGCACCTCTTCAGCACCCAGGTGGCTGCCTTCGCCGATCCGCTCAAACAGCTCCAGCACCCTCTGGCGCTGAGGCGTTAACCGCTGGCCACGGTCATGGAGACTGGATTTCAACCCATTGGGATTGGGGCTGGAACTGGCCTTGGCCACGGGGGGAACACCAGCAGGAGCTCGAGCAGGCACCGCACGCATCCTGGGCTTCTCAATAATAGGGGCAATTGCGAAGGGCCGCCATGATTCCTGGTTCCGCCAAACCGAAAGCGGTCTTTCTCGATGCCCTAAGCCTGGGTCCGATCGATCTGTCCCCTCTGGAGGAGCAGGCCGACCTCACCTGTTGGCCCAGCACCCAGCGGGAAGAACGGCTCGAGCGCCTCGCGGGCGCGGCCATCGCCATCACCAACAAAATCCCCCTCGATGGAGCGTTGCTGCGCCAGCTCCCCCAGCTTCGGCTGATTTGCACCGCCAGCACCGGCACCGACCAGGTGGATCAGGCCGCCTGCCGCGAGCTGGGCATCACCCTCCACAACGCTGGGCGCTACAGCAAAGCCTCGGTGGTGCAGGTCACCTGGGCCCTGATTCTGGAACTGGTGTGCAACCTGCAAAAACGGAGGCAACAGGTGGCCGATGGCAGCTGGCAGCGCAGCCCCGTCTTCGCCTTGGTGGAACCGGAATTCGATGAGTTGGCGGGGAGGCGCCTCAGCGTGATTGGCGCCGGCGACATCGGCAGTGGTGTGGCCCGGATTGGCGAAGCCTTCGGGATGACGGTGGATCCCATCACCAGCCGCAGTAGCCCAGCCGACTTGGAAGCCGCCCTGCGCAGCGCCGATGTGGTGAGCCTGCACGCGCCCCTCACCCCCAGCACCCAGGGGTTGATCAACCGCGAGCGGCTGGGCTGGCTGCAGCCATCGGCCTTGCTGGTGAACATGGGCCGCGGCGGTCTGGTGGACACCCAGGCCCTCGTCGAGGCCCTGGGCTCTGGTCGGTTGGCGGGGGCCGCCCTGGATGTGCTGCCGATCGAACCGCCTGGCGCAGAGCTCGACCCCCTCAAAAGCATCCCGAATTTGATCCTCACACCTCATATCGCCTGGTCCTCCAGGCAAGCCCGCCTGCGGCTGGTAGCCACCTTGGCCGGGCACCTGCGGGACTACCGCGAGGCTTCTAGCCGCTGATCCCAATGGGCGCACAGCGCAGCCAGGAGATCGGCCACTGTCACCACCAGGCGGTAGCTGATCGCAATCGCCAGCAAGGGGGCCTCCGGCAGGGCAAACCCCAGCCGTAGCAGCAGCACCGCTTCAAACACCCCGATTCCACCCGGCGCCCCCGGCACCACCAACCCGGCCGTCCAGGCCAAGGCAAAGCCAGCCAGCCAGCCGCCCCAACCCAATCCATAGGCCAGATCAAAGGCCTCAACGCAGCAAGCAAAACCAGCAAAACGGAGCAACACAAACCCCAGCTGGGCACCCACCAGCGGCCAGGGGTAACGGCTCAGCCTGGGCAGATGGCTCCAGGCAGCGGCCCCATCGGCCCCATCCATCCCGATGGCGTCCTGGAGATGGCGGGCTTTGGACCGCTCCAGGCGAAGCAGCAGGGGGTTGAGGCCTTGGGGCAGCAACAGCAGCAAGGGCAACAGGCAGATCAGGGCCAGGCCGCCCTGCCAGCCCCCCAGGGGAACCAAGGCCAGGGCCGTGATCGCTGCCACCAGCGGATCCAAAAGCACCGCCAACAGGGCCATTGCCCCCGTGGTGGGCTTGTGCAGCGGCGCCTCGGGAGAGCGCAACAGGGCCACACGGGCGGCCAGATGCCAGATCCCGCCTGGCCAATACTTACGGCTGTTGGTGGCCAGATAGGCCCGCACCAGGGCCTGCCAATGGGGTGCCAGCCCTAGCCAGCGCAACACCACCGCCAGCCCTAGGCCATTGGCCACCAGGCTGGCCAAGCTGACGCCCACCCCCAGGACCAACCACAGCCAGCCCTGGGCATCCAAGCGCAGCTGCAGCAGTGGTTGGCCATGGCTGAGCAGGGCTGCCAGCAAAAAACCGGCGCTGAGCAGGGTGATCCAAACCTTGAGGCCACCGGGGAGCCGGGCGAGCTGGTGCTGGCCTGCCTCCACCCGTAGGGCAAGCCAAGCGATCAGCCGTTGCGCCCGATGGGGAAGCTGGCCGTTCATGGCTCGCCTCCCGGCTCAGCCCCCTGAGCGGCTTGCATCACCACCGCCCGCACCTGCTCCAGGCTGAGGTGGTGCCGCTGGGCCAGGGCGAACAAATCTTCGTGTTCGGGCTTACGGCGCCCGCGGCACCACCTCAGCCTGGAGCAGGTGCGGGCGGTGGTGA
>JBEDHM010000037.1:0-3478 GCA_041174105.1 Cyanobacteriota bacterium
CCCCACCAGGGCGAGCAGGGCCAACACAATGCGGCGATTGCCAGACGATGACTCCATCACCCCATCATCTCGCGCGGAATCCTGCCCCGATCGCCCAGGGGGAAGGGGAGGCTTCCCTGCAGCTCAGTACTGGTTCAAGCCCGCCATGGAGTTGTAGCCCTCATCCGGATCAAATTCACTCCAACCCGGGCTTGCCTCATCAAACAGCCCATAGCGGGCC
The DNA here is from genome assembly GCA_041174105.1 of Cyanobacteriota bacterium. Taxonomy (GTDB): domain Bacteria; phylum Cyanobacteriota; class Cyanobacteriia; order PCC-6307; family Cyanobiaceae; genus Cyanobium_A. The sequence continues at coordinate 221 of JBEDHM010000037.1, forward strand.
GCCTCATCGTTGGCGAGGGTGTTATTGGTTGGGCGGGTGTCGCAACTGACGGCGCCTCCCGGCAAGGTTTGGCAGTTGTCGAAGACCACCCCAGCCTGGGTGCGGGAGCCGATCGCCAAATCCATCGCGAGCACGAAGGCCAGCAGAACCCACCGGCCCAAAACCAAGCAACGACGCGACGCCAACCCAGCCACCAAAACGCTCCTTCGCAGGGCCAACATCGGCACCTCAGCTGAGATGATGGCACCGGTTTCACCTCCGCAGCGATGTACACCGATTGGACCGCCGTCATCCTGCTTCTGCTGACGGCAGCGCCCCTGGCTGCGGTGGTGGCGACAACAGCCTTCTTTATCTGGCGCCAGAAAAAGACCCAGCAACGCTGAGCCGTTAGGCAGGCAACCCTTGGATGGCAGAACGCCCCGCTTGGGCTCGTTCACTGCTGGGGCGCTCAACCCTTGCCGTCTCCGACTTGAACAACACGGCGGTGGTGATGGCTGCCGATAGGGCAGGTTGTTGGCCCTGGCCCAGGCACTCCAGACAGGTTCGATAGCGTTGATCGCTGAGGCGGAGCACACCGCTTCCGCCGCATTGGCTGCAAGGGGTCATGAAAACTGAGGATTTGGACGTTTTTGCGTCCCATCACTCTGCTTGGATTTTCGAACCCGATCCCGAAACAATCCTTAAGTCTTGAAGCCCGGGTGATCGGGGGCGGCTAGGGCTCATTCCACGGTTTCGCAGGAATCCACGGTTTCACGGGAATCCACGGTTTCACCGGAATTCATGGCTTCACCGCAATCCACGACTTCATGGGGAGCCACGGTTGCATTGGGAGCCACGGCTGCATTTCGAGCCTCGATTGGATGGTTGGCCTGGAGCCGCAGAGCGGCCTGAAATCTCTCCAGATCCAGCCCATCCGCCAACTCCTGGGCGCTCAAACGGGTGCCTGGCTCCACCAGAGAGACGCTGGCCGCCAAGGCGCCAATCACCGCCGCCGCATCCAGGCCCTGCCCCTGGTAGCCCGCCAAGCCCAGGGCCCCATCACGCTTACTGAGGCGCTGACCCTCCTGATCGCGCCAGAGCGGCAGATGGCCGTAGCGGGGGGGCGTGAAGCCGAGCTGGGCCATCACAGCCACCTGGGCTGCGGTGGCATCCCAGAGATCGTCGCCCCGCAAAACATCGCTGATGCCCAGGCTGATCTCATCCACCGCCGTCGCCAGGTGATAGGCGAGAAAACCATCGGCACGCCGCAGCACCACATCGCCCACCCGGGAGGGTCCATCCAGATCCCCTGGCCTGCCGCAGCGCTCCTGCCACTGCAATCGCCCCGGCGGCAATCGCAAGCGCCAACTGGGCAGCCGTTGCTGCTCCCATCCCCAGCTGGGGCGTTCCTGGCGGCACCAGCCCGGATACACAGGCATCTGGCCATGGGGGGCCGAAAGATCCGCCAGCATCCGCCGACTGCAGCGGCACGGATAGAGCACGCCCGCGCGGCGCAGGCCTGAGAGCACGGTGCTGTAGATCCCGCGGCGCTGGCTTTGCCACACCACTGGACCATCCCAGTGCAGACCCAGCCAGCGCAGATCAGCCTGGATCGACTCGGCCGCCCCAGGGCGGTTGCGGGGGGTGTCGAGATCATCCAGGCGCAGCAGCCACTCCCCTCGCTGCAGCCGGGCTTCCAGCCAGCTGAGCAGGGCCGTGCGCAAATTGCCCCGATGCAACGGCCCGGTGGGAGACGGGGCAAACCGGCCCCGGTAGCCCGCCCGGCGCCGCTCCATCCCCCGTTGCAACGCGAGCACCAGATGGCGGGGAAAGGTGGCGTTCACGGCATGAAAAAGCGGCCCCGAAGGGGCCGCGGAGCGGGGCCATGCCCCGGAACAACCAACGAGCGAGAAACCTCAGCCCTGAACGCGATCTTTGAACAGCTTGCCGGCGGTGAAGGCAGGAACGCGCTTGGCAGGGATCTTGATTTTTTCACCGGTTTTGGGGTTCAGACCCTGGCGGGCGGAACGCTCACGGGGTTCGAACGAACCAAAGCCCAGGATCGACACCTTTTTGCCTTCCACCACCGAATCGATGATGGTTTCGATGGCGGCGTCCACCACTTGGGAAACGTCGGTTTTGGTCAGCTCGGTGCGGGCAGCAACCAGGTTGACGAGGTCGGCTTTGTTCATGGGGCGGGAAAACTTGGAGACGGAGTGGGGCGTCGAAGCCAACGGTTGATGCGAAGCATCGCGGTTGGAGATCGGGGCCGGGATGTCAGAACTCCCGACCAGCCTTGGTTCAGCGCGCCAATGGTATGGGGAGTTGTTTGATGCTGCAACTCACAGGCTTGTTACAGCAACCGTTTTGGTCATGTTTTCCACAAAAACAAGCCCCCAACTTGGGCTGGGTTGGTCTAACTGGAGCCCAAAGCCAAGCCATCAAAATCCAGTCGTGCCAGGAGATCTGCCCCGTTAGGCACCAATTTCTCTCCCCGCAGGGCGCCCAAGCCGCCGCCTGTAGCGATCCATTGCGGACTCTGACTGGGCAACCAGGCCCGGAGCCGTTGCAGGCTGGCCAACTGCCGCGGCCAATGGAAGGTGCGCGGGGTCCGCAGGGGGGCCAGCAGGGCCGGCCCCACCGGCAACAGGAGCCGTCCGCAGAACAGCGCATCGATCCAACCGGGCTGCTCCACCGCGCCGGCCTGGGCATGCAAGACACAGCTGCCCGGGGTGGGGCCAGGGGTCCACAGCAGCCGCACCCCAGGCACCAGCTCATGCTCCTCGCCAAAACGGTGGAGCTGCTTTACCCCCGGCAACAGGTAAGCCTCCTGCTCCTGCACCAGCACCGACCAGCCCAGGGCCTCTTGGAAACGACGGCACTGGCCGTGGGCCAGCCGGCTGGTGAGCACCAAGGTTCCGGGGCCAACGGCGGCCGTGCGCTGCTTGAGAAAGGTGAGGTTGGCTTCGCTGAAGCCAGGGCAATCCACCAGCACATCCCCCCTGCTGCCAAGGACTTCCGCCTCCAGCAACCAGCTGCTGCCGCCCTGGCTGTCGCGGCTGGGGGCAAACAACCACAGCCCCGGGGCCACGCCCTGGGGCGGCCTGCCGCCGTCAGCAGGATCGGTTTGTGCTGAGAGGGTTTGCACAGAAACGGTTCGCCAATGCCTTCGCTTGCCTAGTTTGTGGGCGCCCAGGCCTGGCCTGTTGAGTTCCCAGTCCCCCATCCGTCTTGGCACCCCCTGGCCCCACCCCGGGCAGCTGTGTCTTGCATGCCCAG
>JBEDHM010000038.1:0-3293 GCA_041174105.1 Cyanobacteriota bacterium
GTTGGGGCGGCGGGTGTGGTGGCCCAGGTTGGGCGCCCGATTGCCGTTGCGCTGCTGGCTCCGGCGACCCCGATGGGACGTGGCCATGGCGTGTTGCCTCTGCGTTGGCGCCATCCTCTGGTGGTTTCCCAGCTGGTGGGGCCGTTGCTTGGAATGTGTTCCGTTTCCCGTGTGGTTTGATCACAAACAGGCCGCGTTGAAGCCGCAGCCCGCTGCCCATGGCCCGCAAGCAACGCCTGGATTTGGAGCTGGTGGCCCGCGGTTTGGTGGCGTCGCGTCAGCAGGCCCAGCAATTGATTCGATCCGGCCGGGTGCGCGCGGGTGACCAGGTGCTCGACAAGCCCGGCACCGAGGTGGCCCCGGATCTCGCGCTGCAGGTCCAACATCCCCCCCGGTTTGTGTCGCGAGGCGGGGAGAAGCTGGTGGCGGCTTTGATTGCCTTCCCGCTCCAGGTGGAAGGCAGGGTGTGCCTCGATGGCGGCATCTCCACCGGTGGCTTCACCGATTGCCTGCTGCAACACGGGGCCCAGCGGGTGTATGGAATCGATGTGGGCTATGGCCAAACGGCCTGGAGCCTGCGCAGCGATCCGAGGGTGGTGCTCAAGGAGCGCACCAACCTGCGCCATCTGGAGCCTGCCAATCTCTATGGCCCCAGCGATCCCTGGCCCACCTTGGCGGTGGCGGACGTGTCATTCATTTCTCTCGCCCTGGTGCTGCCAGCCCTCAAGGGCCTGTTGGCCCCCGAGCCAGGCTCAGAGCTGGTGCTGCTGGTCAAACCCCAGTTCGAGGTGGGTAAGGCCCGGGTGGGAAAGGGCGGTGTGGTGCGGGACCCAGGCGCCCACGTTGATGCCATCGAAGGTGTGATCGCCTCGGCCGGGGGCCTGGGCTACGAGCCGGCGGGGCTGGTGGCCTCGCCGATTACGGGGCCCGCCGGCAACCACGAATACCTGCTCTGGCTGGCCAGTGCGGGCGTGGAGAACTTGGACCGGGAGGCCATTGAACAGCTGGTGGCCAGCACCTTGGCCACCAGCTGAGGGTTCCGGTTTGGGCTGGTTTGGGGCCTAGATGGCGCTGCTGTCGCGATCGCCGGTGCGGATCCGGATTACCGAGTCGATCGTGCTCACAAAGATCTTGCCGTCACCGATCTCACCGGTGCGGGCGGCGTCCTGCACCGCGCTCACCACGTTGTCCACCTGGTCGTCGTCAACCACGATTTCCAGCTTCAGTTTCTGCAGAAACTCCACGGTGAATTCCGAGCCGCGGTAGCGCTCCACCTGTCCTTTCTGGCGACCAAAGCCGCGCACTTCGCTCACGGTCATACCCACGATGCCAGCGTTGACCAGTGCGATCTTGACGTCCTCCAATTTGAACGGACGGATGATGGCCTCGATTTTTTTCATGGAAACGGCTGGGGCTCGATGGGGAGTCTCTCAGGAAATCCCCGCCCGAGGAAGGGGATAGGGCCCATTAGGCCTGAGGCTGGCGGGGGTCGTCGTAACAACGGCTACGGCCAGCCACTCCCTGTCTACGATCCGGCGATGGACTCTGCCTCCCAGCCCCAGCAAACCCGCACGCCGCTCTATGGCGAACGGGAGATTGCCGATGCCCAGCTGATCTGCTTCGACAATCCCCGTCCTGGCCGGCCCTATGAGGTGTCGATTGAGCTGCCGGAATTCACCTGCAAGTGCCCGTTCTCGGGCTACCCCGATTTCGCAGTCCTGCGTTTGCTGTATCAGCCCGGGCCCCGGGTGCTGGAGCTCAAGGCGATCAAGCTCTACGTGAACAGCTACCGCGATCGCTCGATCTCCCATGAGGAGGTGGCCAATCGCATCCTTGATGACTGTGTGGCCGCTGCGGATCCGCAATGGATGCATTTGGAAGCCGACTTTCACCCCCGCGGCAATGTGCACACCGTGGTGCGGGTCAGCCACGGCACCCGGCTCGCCTGTTAGAGCTGGGCGAGCAGCTGGGGCAGTTCCTTGGCAAAGGCCGTGAGGTTGCGGTTGCAAAGCCCGGCCACATGCAGGCGACCGGCGTCCCCGTCCCCTTCGCCGATGGCCCAGAGCTGGCGGGTGGCCACCAGGCTCAAAGCCCCTCCGGCCAGGGCGATGGCAAAGCCCGCGTAGACCAGAGGCACCCCGGGGTCCCGTTTCAACAGGATGCCGCTGGCGGGAAGCACGCTGGCCACCCGGATCGGCAGGCCTTTGATCTCCACCGCGGCCCCGCCGGGAACCAGTTGGCCCAGGGCCTGGCCATCGGCGCCATACACATCCACCGGGCCGGCTTCGTTGTTGAGGCTGAGCAGCACCGGATCGCTGCCGTCGGGACGGGTGGGCAAGACCAGGCCCCAAATCTGTTCACCCAGTTGGGGGAAGGGCTGCAGGGGTAAGGCCAACACAGGACTCTTCCCCAGTTGAACGCTGATCTGGGCCAGGGCCCAATCGGCCTGATAGAGGGTGATGCCGCGGAAGCGCAACGGGTGGTTGACGCTGATCTCAGCCCGTTTGAGTTCGGGGCCGTCTTCCCCATCGAGCAGGCGCAGTTGGGAGGTGAATTGCTCGGGCCTGCCAGCGGGGTCCCGTTGCACGCTGAAGCCATCGAGGGCCACCACCAACTGGCTTTGGCCGCGGCTGTTGAGCAGGTCGAGGCTGCGGCCCGGGGCCAGGAATTGCTCGGATCGCTGACCTGCCAGGGCACCCCAGGCGGCCCCAAGCATCAGCACCACCAGGCCGGCGTGCACCAGCAATGGTCCCAGCCGCCCGAGCAGTCCCTTGCGCGCCGCCAACCGCCCCGGGTGGCTTTGGATCTGCCAGCCCTGGGCTTGCAGCAGGCTGCCCAGCTTGTCGAGGCTGGAGCCCGGCGCATCGGCGAGCACCGTTTCAGCCACGCTCAACTTGCTCAATTGGCGCGGCGATTGGTAATCCACCCAGCGCAGGGCTGAGCGCAGGGCGGGCCATTGGCGCCGCCAGCTGCACAGCAGCAGCGACAGGGCGAGCCAGGCCAGTAGGGCTAAAAACCAGCTGCTGGAATAGACGTGATCGAGTTGCAGCGACAGCACCCCATCGCCGTTGAGCAGGCCCAGCCAGGGGCTGGGGTCATAGAGCTGGTGGTAGAAGGCTTCGCTTTCCTTTTGGGGAACGGCCGTGCCGATGCCGCTGGCGATGGCAATCACCAGCAACAGGCCGATGGCCAGCCGTAGGTCGGACATCCAGGCCGCCAGCCTGTTGAGCAGTTTCATGCGCTTCTCATAACCAGCGCGCTGCCAGGGTGAGGGCCCCGGTGACCACCAGCAC
>JBEDHM010000039.1:0-9061 GCA_041174105.1 Cyanobacteriota bacterium
ACCCGATTTTTAGCCCCTGTTTTGGTGAAGATATTGCTCACGTGGTTATCCACGGTGCGCTTGCTGATGGTGAGAGCTTGGGCGATTTCCTGGTTGGTAAGCCCCTGGGCCACCAGAGCGATGATTTCGATTTCGCGCTCAGACACCGACGGTTCGAGGTTGCGATCGAGGCTGCTGCGATCGGGGTTGCTGCGATCCAGGCTGATGCGATCGAAATCCATGCCCTAGCCCCAGGCTTGCGATCACTGTAAGCAGGGCTCTGGCGCATGATGGGGCCTGTTCCAGCAGGATTGGCTTGTTGCTCCAACAGGCCCTGGCCAACGGGGAGTTGGCCATCACGGCCGAAGTCACCCCACCCCGCGGTGGTGATCCCGCGCGCACGCTTGCGGCAGCCCGCGCCCTGCGTGGCTGGGTGCATGCGGTCAATGTGACCGATGGCAGCCGGGCCGTGATGCGGATGAGCAGCCTGGCGGTGTGCCGGTTGTTGCTGGATGCGGGCGTGGAGCCCGTGCTCCAGGTGGCCTGCCGCGACCGCAACCGCATTGGCCTGCAGGCCGATCTGCTCGGTGCCCATGCCTTGGGGCTGCGCAATGTGCTCTGCCTCACCGGTGATCCGGTGCGGGCCGGCGACCAACCCCAGGCGCGCGCCGTCAATGAGCTGGAAGCGGTGCGGCTGTTGCAGCTGGTGGCCCAGCTCAATGCCGGCACCGATCCGGTGCAGGGGGATTTGCCCGACGGCCCCACCGACCTGTTTGCCGGAGCTGCTGCCGATCCCCAATCCCCCAGCTGGAGTGGCCTAAAAAGCCGCACCGCCCGCAAACAGGCCGCAGGGGCTCGCTTTCTCCAGACCCAAATGGTGACGGATCAGGAGGCCCTCAAGCGCTTTGTGGGTGAGATTGCGGGCCCGTTGGGCCTGCCGGTGCTCGCCGGGGTGTTTCTGCTGAAGTCGGCCAAAAATGCGGCCTTCATCAACCGGGTGGTGCCTGGCGCCAACATTCCCCAAGCCACCATCGACCGCCTGGCCGCCGCCGCCAACCCAGGGGCCGAGGGGGTGGCGATCGCCGCAGAACAGGTGGCCAGCTACCTGGAGATTGCTCAGGGCGTGCACCTGATGGCCATCAAGGCCGAAGAGCGCATCCCTGAGATTCTGCGGTTGGCGGGCCTGAATCCCGTCCTGAATCAGGCTGCTGAGATCAGTTCGAGCCGCTGAGGGCCAGGTCGGTGCCCAGCAGTTCGGCCATCGCTTTTTGCTGCGGCGATGGGGCCACCACATCGAGGCGGCGTACATCGGTGATCAGCCAGTCGAGGGCGGCTTCCTGGAGATCGAAGTGGTCCCCATTGCGGTCGACGCAGTAGCGGCCAAACACCAGTTTCTCCACCAGGCGCACCCCGGCACCAATGCGGGAGTAGTCAAAGATGATCGAGTTATCGATCGTGGCGCCTTCGCAGATGTGGCAATTGGGGCCAATCATCGCCGGGCCAATGATGGTGGCACCGTTTTCAATCCTGGTCATCCCGCCCACATAAATGGGGCCCTTCACATTGATCTGATCCCAGTCGGCGGCCACGTTGAGGCCCGCAAAGATGCCCGGCCGCACTTCCTTGCCAGGAATCTGCACCTGGCGCACCTGGCCCTGGAGCACGCTGCGGATGGCTTGCCAGTAATCGGGCACCTTGCCGATATCCACCCATTCGAATTCCATCGGCAGGGCATAGAAGGGGGCCCCGGCAGCCACCAGCTTGGGGAAGAGGTCGGAGCCGATATCAAAGGGCTGATCGCTGGGCACAAAATCCAGCACTTCCGGTTCGAAGATATAAATCCCGGTGTTGATCATGTCGCTGGCGGCCTCATCAATCGCCGGCTTTTCCTGGAAGGAGCGCACCCGGCCATCGGCGTCGGTCACCACCACCCCGTAGCTGCTCACCTGGTTGCGGGGGACCCGTTTGGTGATCAGGCTGGCGAGGGCTCCTTTGGCCTTGTGCCGCCGCACCGCTTCGCTGAGGTCCAGGTCGATCAGGGCATCACCGCAGAGCACCACAAAGGTGTCGTCGAAGAAGCGCTGGAAATTCTGGATTTTTTTGAGGCCACCGGCCGAGCCCATGGCATCGCCGATCAGCTCACCGTCTTCGATGCGTCCTTCAAAGCTGTAGGCGATTTCAACGCCGAAACGCTGACCATCGCGGAAGTAGTTCTCGATCTCCTCGGCCAGGTGGGAGACGTTCACCATGATTTCGGTGAAACCGTGTTCCCGCAGGAGTTCCAGCAGAAACTCCATCACGGGTTTCTGGAGGATGGGGATCATCGGTTTGGGAATCGTGTGCGTGATGGGACGCACCCGTGTGCCCTTACCGGCCGCCAAGATCATCGCCTTCATCGGCGTTTGCTCACATCGGTCGGATGGCTCAGCTTAATGAGCTGGCTAGGCAGCGAGCGCTTGGCGCGCCGGCAGGGAAGCTGGCACCAGGGGGAGCTGCACGCTTTCGCCCACATCCAGCAGGCGTTTGAGGCTTAGGGGGCCAAACAGCCCTCCCTGTTGCTCCAGTTCCACCTTGCCTTGGTGGCAGAGAAACAGCAGGGCCCAGAAAACGCCCACCCGGTCGGCATCGAGCTCGTCGGCGGCACCCTTGGCCTCCACGGCAGCCGCCCAGGCGCCCACCAGTTCCTCAAAGCTGGACCACTGCAGGGCCTTGGGCCAGTGCAGCAGGAATTGGCTCAGGGCAGCGGTGGTTTCGGGCAGTTTCTCGCGGTGGGCCAGGGCTGCCACCTGCTCAATGGCGGCCCGTTCGCTGTAGCGCTTGGGCCGGTGACGCTGGCGCGTTTTGCCCTCGTCGGCGTCCAGACGCTCGGCAATGTCCTCCAGCTGGCGAATCAACTCGCCCAGGGTGACGGGGCGCTGCAAGGGCGGCGGGGCCACCGGCCGTCGCCATAGGTGCCGCTCCGGGCGGCGGGGCAACTCGAGCCCAGGATTCATCAGCCAGCCTTGGCCGTCGTCATCGAAGTCAAAGCCAAAGCTTTGATCGAGCGCCGGTTCGATGGGGAAGGTGGCCGCCTCCAGCACTTCGGCTTTGAGGCCCACCAGCACCGAGGCGGCCAGAAAGGCTTCGCTGGTTTCGGCGAGGTCTTGCTCGTAACTGCCGCCGGCAGCGGCTACCAGCCTGGGCACCTCAATCCGCTGGCGTAATTGGTCGAGAAAGCCGTCCACCACGGCGATCACATCCACATCCCAAGGGTCGAGCTCTCCCTTTTCGGCTGCGTCCTGCAGCAGCCGGATGGCCAGCCTGGCGCCTCCTTCTGCCAACGGTGCTGCTCTGCCCCTTCTGGGTTGGTGCTGCCACGCTACCTGTATTGGGTGGATCCCGCCACCTGGCACTAGATGTGGGGGGCGTTCAGCCGAGCTGCGGTGCCCGCAAGGGGGTCTGGCGGATCAGGCTGGAGCCGGCTGGTGCCGTGAGCACCTTCATCGCGCTTTCATCGCGGGCCACCAGCGCCTCCATCGAAGCGCGGTAGGTGTCGGTCATCAGGCGCGGGTAGAGGCCAATGCCGATGATCGGCACCAGCAGGCAGCCCACGATGTAGATCTCCCGGGGCTCGGCATCCACCAACTGGGAGTGGGAGGCCAGCTCCACGTTTTCCTGGCCGTAAAAGATCTCGCGCAGCATCGAAAGCAGGTAGATCGGGGTGAGGATCACCCCCACGGCCGCCAGGCCATCCACCACGATCCGGAACGGCAAGGTGTAGGCGTCGTCGGTGGCGAAGCCCACAAACACCATCAGCTCCGACACAAAACCGCTCATCCCCGGCAGGGCGAGGGAGGCGAGCGAGCACACCGTCCAGAGGGCGAACATCTTGCGCATCTTTTGGCCCACCCCACCCATCTCATCGAGCTGCAGGGTGTGGGTGCGGTCGTAGGTGGCGCCCACCAGGAAAAACAGGCTGGCCCCAATCAGGCCATGGCTGATCATCTGCAACATGGCCCCGCTGCTGCCCAGGGCACTGAAACTGCCAATGCCGATCAGCACAAAGCCCATGTGGCTGATCGAGCTGTAGGCAATTTTTCGTTTGAGGTTTCGCTGGGCGAAGGAGGTGAGGGCGGCGTAGATGATGTTCACCACCCCCAGCACGACCAAGAGCGGCGCGAACTGGGCGTGGGCATCGGGAAGGATCTGGCAGTTGAAGCGCAGCAGGGCATAGCCGCCCATCTTCAGCAGGATCCCCGCCAGCAGCATGTGCACCGGCGCGGTGGCCTCACCGTGGGCATCCGGCAGCCAGGTGTGCAGGGGCACGATCGGTAATTTCACCCCAAAGGCGATCAACAGCCCCGCGTAGCAAAGCAATTGGAAGCCGGCCGGGAAGCCCTTCTCCATCAGGGCCGTGTACTCGAAGGTGGGGGTGCCGCCGCCGTAGAAGGCCATCGCCAGCCCGGCGATCAGGATGAACAGGGAGCTGCCAGCGGTGTAAAGAATGAACTTGGTGGCGGCGTATTGGCGTTTCTTGCCTCCCCAAATCGCTAGCAGCAGATACACCGGCAGCAGCTCGAGTTCCCAGGCCAGGAAGAACAGCAGCATGTCCTGCACGGCGAACACGGCGATCTGGCCGCCATCCATCGCCAGCAGCAGGAAATAAAACAGCCGCGGTTTGAACGTGACCGGCCAGGCGGCCAAGACGGCCAGGGCCGTGATGAAGCTGGTGAGCAGGATCAGGGGCATCGAGATGCCATCGGCCCCCACCGACCAGGCCAGGCCGATGTTGGGCAGCCATTGCACCCGCTCCACCAGTTGCAGTCCGCTTTCGCTCGGGTCGTAGCCGTTGAGGTAGCCCCCCACCGTGAGCAGGAAGGTGATCAGGGCGACACCCAGGGCATACCAGCGCACCTGTTTCCCCTGCCCCTCGTCGGGAATGAAGGGAATCAGCAGGGCCGCGCCGATCGGAAACAGGATCGACGCGCTGAGCCAGGGAAACAGCACGAACCAAACCTCACCTATGGGCGGAGTGTAGAAATGCAGTCCCGGTCTGCACTCTGCTGGTGGGGGATGTCACACAGTCCGTTGTGGCTGTCCGCCCCGGAAACCTCAGCCCAGCGAGCCGAACAGCACCACCAGGGCGATCACGCCGCCAAACACGATCAGGGCATAGAACTGGGCCCGGCCGGTTTCGAAGTACTTGAGGCCTTCGCCGCTGCCCAGGGTCACCAGGCCGGTGAGGTTCACCACGCCATCCACCACCTTGGAGTCCACTTCGAGCACGGAGCGGGCCAGCTTGCGGCTCCCCTGAACAAACAACTTGTCGTTGATGGCATCGAGGTACCACTTGTTGGCCAGGAAGGCATTGATCCTGGGGAAACGGGCCGCCACGGCGGTGGCGAGATCGAGTTTGTGCAGGGCATAGGCCAGCACGGCGATGGTGATGCCCACCGTGGAAATGGCCACCGACGCTCCCGCCAGGGGCAGGAATTCGCCCCAGCTGAAGTGGGCAGCCGCCTCCGCGGCCTCATGGGGATCGAGCAGGTTGCCGAAGCGGCTGTTCCAGGGCACTCCGAGCAGGCCCACCAGCACCGAGGGCACCGCCAGCACGGCCAGGGGCATGGCCATCTGCCAGCCCGATTCGTGGGGGTGGTCGGCGTGGCTGTGGCCGTGGTCCTCGCCGTGGTCGTCAGAGCTTTTGCCGGCCGCCGACAACAGTTGGGCCTGCAGGCCGGCGTTGTTGCCGCGGAAGGGCCCCTCGAAGGTGAGGAAGTACAGCCGGAACATGTAGAAGGCGGTCATCCCGGCCGTGATGAAGCCCGCCACCCACAGCAGCGGGAAACTGCCAAATGCCTGGCCGAGAATTTCATCCTTGCTCCAGAAGCCCGCCAGGGGCGGGATGCCGCTGATGGCCAGGCAGCCGATGAAGAAGGTGGTGCTGGTGATCGGCATGTGCTTGCGCAGGCCGCCCATCAGGCGCATGTCCTGGGCGAGCACGGGTTCGTGGCCCACCACTTCCTCCATGGCGTGGATCACGGATCCCGAGCAGAGGAACAGCATCGCCTTGAAGAAGGCGTGGGTCACCAGGTGGAACATGCCAGCCACCGGTGCTCCACAGCCCATGGCCAGCATCATGTAACCGAGCTGGGACACGGTGCTGTAGGCAAGCCCTTTCTTCAGATCCATCTGGGTGAGGGCAATCGAGGCCCCCAGAAACAGGGTGATCGTGCCGACCACGGCGATCACGGTTTGCACCTCAGGGAAGGGCGCATACACCGGCTGGAGCCGGGCCACCAGAAACACCCCTGCGGCCACCATCGTGGCGGCGTGGATCAGGGCCGAAATAGGTGTGGGGCCCTCCATCGCATCGGGAAGCCACACGTGCAAAGGGAACTGGGCCGATTTGGCCATCGGACCCATGAACACAAACAGGCAGAGGGCGATGGCAGCCCAGCCGGGCACGCTGCCGCCGGCAATGGCCTCCTGGAGCCCGGAGCCGATCTCTTCAAAGCCGAAACTGCCGGTGGCCCAGAACAGGCCCAGGATGCCCAGCAGCAGGCCGAAGTCGCCGACGCGGTTCACCACAAAGGCTTTCTGGGCGGCATTGGCAGCCCCATCCCGGTCGTACCAGAAGCCCACCAGCAGGTAGGAGCACATCCCCACCAGCTCCCAGAAGACGTAGATCTCCAGCAGGTTGGGGCTGATCACTAGGCCCAGCATCGAACTGCTGAACAGGGCCAGATAGGTGAAGAAACGCACATAGCCCTTGTCATGGGCCATGTAGCCATCGGAATAGACCATCACCAGCACGGCGATGGTGGTGACCAGCGCGAGCATCACCGCAGCCAGGGCATCCACCCGGAAACCCATCTGGAGGTTGAAGCTGCCCGCGCTGGCCCAGTTGAACAGCACTTCGGTGGGCCCGGCTCCAGCCAGTTGCTGGGCCAGAACCGCGTAGCTCAGCACCGCCGCGGCGCCCACACAGCTGATCAGCAGCACGGCGACGGGTTTGCGTAGCCGGTTGACGGTGCGGTTAAAGCTGATCAGGCCAAGCCCAACCAGGGCGGCGCCCGCCAGGGGAAGCACGGGAATCAGCCAGGCGATTTCAGCGGCGGAGGGCATGCTGCGGCGCGGCCTGTTTGCGGCGAGTCTAGGCAGAGGAAAGGGGTCAGCCCAACCAATGGGCCAGGCCGGTGCGCGAAAAGGTGGTGGCCCCGAGGCCGATGAAGCGGTGGGCCCACCAGAACACCCCCACGGCAATCGCAATGCCCAGTTGGGCCGGTTTGAGGAATTCCCCGAGAACTAGCTGTTGGCGCCCATCCAGCACGGCTCGAAAGGGAATCACGGAGGTTTGGGCTTTGAGCGCCAGAAAGGCCTCCCCAAAACGGTGGCTCAGGCGGCGATCCCCATTCCAGATCGCAAACAGGTGATGGGCGATCAGCCCCACGCAGGTGGCCACCATGAAGCTGCTGCCGATCCAGAGCAGGTGGGTGGCGCACCAGAGGATCTGCCCCACGGCCTGGGGATGGCGGCTGATGCGGATGATCCCCGTGGCATAGAGCCGCACCTGGGGTTTCAGCACCGCGGGAATTTCCAGCAGGTTGTAGGTGGCGGGATAGAGAAACAGGAAGCTGATGGCCGTGCCCAGCCACACCACCGGGATGATCCAGGGTTGGTCCTGGAGGTTCCACAGCCGGAGGCCGTCGTAGCGGTGGGCCAGGAAATAGCCAATCACCACCACCGCCGAGGGGATGCTGACGGCGGCAAACAGCAGCCGCCAGGCCCGCTCACCGATGCGTTCGGCGCCCCAGGCCCTCAGGGAGGCGCCACCGCTGTGGACCACGGCAAACGCCAGTAGCAGCCCAAGCATCACCAGGCTGCTGTGGTGCAGGCTGGTTTGGGCAAGGGGGCTGGGTGAGCCGGTGCTGGCGATCAAGGGCCGATGGCAGTTGTGAAGCTGGGGATTCTGGCGACCGGCCGGTCCCCCTAGAGTTTTTGCCTGCGCGGCAACCATGGCAGACCTGCCTTTCACCCTCGATCAGCTGCGCATCCTGCGGGCGATTGCCAGCGAGGGCAGCTTTAAGAAGGCTGCAGACAGCCTCTATGTGACCCAGCCAGCGGTGAGTTTGCAGATCCAGAACCTGGAGAAGCAGCTCAGCGTGTCGCTGTTTGATCGGGGGGGGCGCAAGGCCCAGCTCACCGAGGCCGGCCACCTGCTGCTGAGCTATTGCGACCGGATCTTGAGCCAGTGCCAGGAGGCCTGCCGGGCGCTCGACGATCTGCACAACCTCAAGGGCGGCTCCCTGGTGGTGGGGGCCAGCCAAACCACGGGCACCTATCTGATGCCTCGGATGATCGGCCTGTTTCGCCAGAAGTACCCCGATGTGGGGGTGCAATTGCAGGTGCACAGCACCCGCCGCACGGGCTGGAGCGTGGCCAATGGTCAGATCGATCTGGCGATCATCGGCGGCGAGTTGCCCACCGAGCTCAATGAACTGCTCCAGGTGGTGCCCTACGCCAGCGATGAGCTGGCCCTGGTATTGCCTACTAAGCACGCCCTGGCCCGCTTGCCCGAGCTCACCAAGGACGATCTCTACCGGCTCGGGTTTGTGTGCCTCGATGCCCAGTCCACCACCCGCAAGATGGTGGACCAACTGCTGGCCCGCTCAGGCCTGGATGTGGGCCGCCTCAAGATTGAAATGGAGCTCAACTCCTTTGAGGCCATTAAAAACGCCGTGCAATCGGGCCTTGGGGCGGCGTTTTTACCCGTGGTGTCGATTGAGCGGGAGCTCTCGGCGGGAACCCTGCATCGCCCCCAGGTGGCCGACCTATTGGTGCGGCGCCAGCTCAAGCTGATCACCCATCCGGCCCGCTATTGCTCGAGGGCCTCGGATGCCTTCCGCAAGGAGGTGCTGCCGGTGTTCGCCAGCCCCGACAGCCCCCTGCGCCGCCCCTTGCAAACGGCCCAGGAGGCCAATCCCTAGAACTGTTCTGATTCCGGGGTCACGCCAACGGCGTCATCGGCCACGCCCTTGGTGATGAACTTGTTCTCGCGGTTGTCGGTCTGGTAGACGCAGCGCACCACGGGTTTGTCCTTGAC
>JBEDHM010000040.1:0-5454 GCA_041174105.1 Cyanobacteriota bacterium
CAGGTCTTTGGGGGTTGGGGCTCATACATCCCGTTGCAATTGCAACTGGGTGGGGAAGGGAATCTCGATCCCTTCCTGCGCGAAACACACTAAAAGACGCTGATTGAGGGCATGGATCGCATCCTTAAAGGCGCGAAGACTGTCCTGGTGACCATGCAAACGCACCACAATGTTGTAACTAAAGTCAGCAATCACCATTAGGCGACAGGATTGAAGGTCGAAAAGCGGATCGCTGTTCACAACCCCTTGGATCAAGGCAGGCAAACGCTCCAACTGATCAGAGCGCGTGTCGTAACTCACGCCGATCGTGAAAGTGGAAAGACGAACCTGCTCCACCAACTGCTGCAAACGACACAGCAACTGCTCGCGCACCGACAGATAGGTGGGCCAGTCGTGCAGCGACACCATGGCGAAACAGATCAAGGTGAGCTGGTCAACGTCGCTCTGCTCCAGGCTCACCAGGGGCTGCAGCAACTCCGGCACCGCGGCCACATGGGCGCGCACGATGGCCAGCAGATCGTCCACCTGCTCCGGGCTGAGGCGCTGCTCAATTCCCAGGTGGATATCCAGCGACTGCATGGGGGCCGCGGATGAACCTGGGCTGCGGCGGGAGTAGTTAACGATCGTCTGCTCATCGGCGATGGAATTGGGGATCGTGATCCGGCTTTCCAGGGTCTGCAGCTCCAGCGATCGCAGGCCGATCTTGGTAACGAAGCCAAGGTTGTCGCCGATGCGGCAAAACTCCCCCACCCGCACCGGACGATCGGTCTGAATCGAGAGGCCGGCGAACAAATTGCCGAGCAGTTTCGAGGCCCCCAAACCAATCGCCAAGCCAGGCACCGCAGAAAAGGCCAACACAGTGCTGGAAGGCAACCCCAGCGAGATCAACAGGTGATAGATCAGCGCCAGCACCAGCAGTCCACCGCAAACCCGGCCCACCGGCATCACCAAGTTGCTTGCACGACGGAGCTGCAGCTCCGATCCTCCACCGCGCAGGCGCGCCATGACTTCACTGATGCTGCGGCTTAACGCTTCAAACAAATAGAAGCAAAAGAAGCTGGCAGCGATGAAATAGGCGATAAAAAATAAATAAGTGATAATCACCAACGGCAAGCCGGTGAAATTCACATAATCATCAAGAAAAAGCTGGCTGAATCGTGTCAGAGGCAACACGGGCAACAGCAGCAGCACGCGATACCAGGCCAGGTTGTCGAGCTGCCATCCACTTAAGCGAGAGCGACTAGGTGCCTGCCAGGAACGGAAGGTATGAAGCAGCAGCTTGGCCAATTTGCGCAACAACACAAAATACAGCAGCAACACCAGCAAAGCAGCTGAAATCTGCAGCAGGGTTTGGCCGTAGAAAGAAATCTCGAGCATCTGCCGCAGCTTGATGGGCAGGCGCAAGTACCATTTGGGCGGCGTTAGATAGCCGGGACTTGAACTAAATCCCTCGTAAAAGTTAGGACTGACGAACGGCTGATCCAGTGCTGGAGTGGCGGCAATCTGGTCATACATCCGACGAATTTGGCTCACCGTGCCGGAAGAAAACACGAACCCTGGATTGCCATCACTTGCCTGCCGCTCCAGCACCAGGGTGATCGCCGTATCGAGCAGGGTCCAGCTCTGGCTCGGTTGGCTGCGTTGGGCGTTGAGCTCTTTGAGCTGCTGACCATCGGGAATGGTGATTGGCTCGATGCTGTGGGTGAACACGTAATCGAGCACCTGCTTGAGCTGGAGGGCGGCCTCATGCGCCATGTCCTCCCGCACGCTCTGAGGGAATTCACGCGCATCCAGGGCCTGCACAGCCAAGGAGAACAGCTGATCGGTTGCGTCGATGCGCTGATGGGCTGCAGGGCTCCACAACAGGCCGGGATCCGACTTGGCCTGCCCCTTGAGCTGCTCAATGTTGGCGTAAACCCGCGCCATCACCGCATAGAAATTGAGCAAGGTGTCGCGCGGGCTATCGCCCACCACCTGTCCCAGGGGTGCGTCGGCCCAACGGGCGGCTGTGGCCTGAAGTTCCGGATAGAAGGGCTGTTCACTGATCGGGATCGCCCGGGGGGCCGCCAAAGGGGTGGCCAAAGGAGCGGGCTGGAATTGGCTCCAGGCCGGCGCCATCGGGGCCATCAGCGCGAGCAGCCCACCCAAAAACAGCGCCAGCAGGGGGCGGATCAAGCGTCGGTTAGGCATGGCTGAATAGCGATCCCTGCAAGTCAGTTGCCCCAGATTGCCCCATCCAAAGGACCAAGGCCGCGCTCAGCACCGACACCAAGTCAGACGCGGGAGAAGGGCACCGGGAGGTCACAAGCCGATAGGAGGGGGTTGATGGACCAGTTCCACCGAATTGAGTTCCATCCCAACCGGTTGGTCGGAGGACATTCGTGCCAACTCCAAATTGACTGCTGTAACAACCAACAACAGATCTGCCCTCAAATGGTCAGGGCTGCTGTGCCTTTCTGCTGACCAAGGCATCGGCAGCGATGGGGCATACCTGATCCCAATCCATTAGAGCCTTGCCAGATGGGAGACTGGGAGGACGTCTTCAGCCTTAAACAGCCTGAGCAGGACAGAACTCCTCATCCGCGTTTGGGCTCGGAGCTGACCAACAATGTGCTCAGCAGGCGAAAACGACAGAGAAACTGGGCAGCTCAATACTGAGCCAATGTCGAGAGAACCAGAGTCCTGACCGCGCAAATCCTGGGCGATAGCTTGTCGAGTCAGCACCGATACGCAGAAAGGTGCACGAACCAGCGCAAGGCCAGAGAGCTATCAAACAAGTGCCGCGATTGGCGAACTGTGCAGACAGGGGTTATTAAGAGATCCTGAACCTGATGAAAGCACTGAGCTTTCGGAAGCAGAATGGTAGTTAATTCGAAAACTTGAGCGAATCCTTTCAACTCTCGACATCCGTCTTGCCGGATTTCCTTTCGTAACCCAGTCCTTCATTTGCAATCCCCATTGGCTGCCATGCATAAGTCTCTTTCGAACTCGCTGCTTCATTCATCACTGGCCGTCCTGAGCCTTGGGGCCATGACATCGTCTGCATTGGCCGAGGACTATTCGTTTTTCGTGACGAATGGTTCCAATGTGAACATCGTTGGGGTTCAGACCCAGATGCTTGGCGGCCCCTGGGGAAGCTTTGACTTGGGCGGGGCGATTACCCCAGGCGAGCACATTGAGCTCCACTGGGGTGCGCATACGAACGATCAATCCTGTACTCAGTTTGTGCGGGCCAAGTTTGCTGATGGCTCATACAGCAAGCCCGCAAAATTCAATTTCTGCTCTACTCCCGACATCGTCTTTCAATAAAAAGGGTAATGAGCACAATTGCCTTCCAAAAGCCTTGCGCGCGCAGTGCCTGGCCTGATTCAATTATTGCCGCATACAGGAGTTCACAGAAAATCAACCACGCCAGGTGGGGATGCCGCCACTGACCAGGGTGCCGCGATGACGCCAGAGGGCTTCTGGCGACACCACAATGCCGTGGGCCGCCACCAGCTTGACTGCTTCATCAGTGGAAGCAGTGGAACGCAAGTTCTGGGCAAAGACTGGATCGTGTTGGAGCAACTCCTTGAGCTGATGGAGGCTCTCAGCAGAAGGATTCTGAGCATCAGATGCGGCCAGATCGGACGTGGCCATGGCCCTGCAATCTCGAGGTACCAGCAGGCTAGAAAGGCAAGACTGGTTCAGGGCAAATGCTAAGGAGATACACCCCTGATTACAGCCAATCTGCAGCTAGGGCATGCCATGCCAGCGCTGCCAAACCATCACCACAATTTCGCCTGAAATGGTGATCAAAAGCAAACGATAAATCCATTGCTGCGCCCTTGGCCCAAGGGCCACTCGCGAACCCCAAAGGGAGCCCACCACGCTCCCCGAGGCCAACAAGAGCGCCACAGGCCAGTTCACCGCACCATCAACTGTATAAAACACAGCGGATAACAACGAAGCCAAACCCATCAGCACAATCTTCACACTATTGGCCTGCGTCAAACTAACGCCAGCCAGCAAAACAAGGGCCAACAGCAGATAGGTAGCCGTATCCAGCACAATGAAGCCAGCCCACACACCTATGACCAGAAACAGAAGGCTCAATCTCCAATCCACGATCGCCTGGCTGAGATCAAGAGGTTGCCGGTTAAGCCAGCGTTTTGGATTGATGATCAGCAGCAGCAAAGCGGCCACAAGCGCCCCTTGAATGGCCCAAACCAGCACCATCATCGAAGCCACAAGCGACAAGGCAGTTCCAATCAAGGCACCAAGCAACATCGCTGGCATTAAATCCAGAACCAACGGCCACGGAATGGCACCAGCCTTTTGAAAACGCCAGAGCGCCATCAACAGACCAGCCACAACGGGGACACGGTTGGTGGCATTGGCAATCTCGGCCGAAAGCCCAAAACCCAATAACAGCGGCAAGCTCACCGCCGACCCACTCGAACTCACCGTATTCAGGAAACCAAGGGCAATGCCTGCCAGCAGAAGCTGAACCGCTTGGGTGAGAACCATTAGGTCGTCACGGCAAAGGGCTCTAATTGTTGCCGGATTGCAGCCGGTAGGTTCACGATCTCAACACTGTGCTTGTGGCGGTGATGCTGATGCAGAAGGGTGAGCTAACGCAGCCCTCCGGGTCAAGCACCGAGGTGAACGAAGCCCCACCAGGGCTCAGCCCCAACCAGGCACCCAACCAGTCCTACCCGGATCAGGGCGTGCGCGCCCACAACCCGATCCAACCAACCACCGACGTTGCCTATGGCAACGGTTACCCGGCCCCCGCAGCGCTGGTGCAAGTGACCATCTCACCCTGAGCCCAAACAGGCCTGTTGCCCCCTAAAGCCAATGATGGGGGTAGCTACCACTGGATGGCCTGAGCCGGTGATACGCCACTGCAATCAACACCAGCACAAGGGATCCCACCAGAACAGGATTCACGACAAAACCAGGACCCACTTTGAGCAACACGCCAAGCAAGGCCACGGCACCGGCTGGTGGATGCAGACAGCGACACCGCTGACCAAGGGCAATGGTGAGCCCAACAGCCAACCCCATGACCCAGATGGACGGGCCCAGCCAGGCAACGCAGGCCACGCTCACCGACGCACCAAGGACATTCCCCAGCACGATGTTGCGAGGCTGCGCCAACGGGCTACTGGGATGGCCAAACAACAGCACCGTGCTCGCGCCCAATGGGGCAACGACCAGCGGATGGTGGGCAGCCGCGCTGATCAGCCCCAGGCTGGCAATGGCAAGCAAGCCTCCAAACCACGAAGCCAGGATCTCGCCGCCATGGAAGGCGGGCTGGAAGGCACGGCCGCGTTGCCTTTCCGCCTCAACCAACCGCCTCAACATCTCGATTCTGTATCAGCGGATACACGCTAAGGCTCCAGGCTGGGCGGGGTCGGGTTGCGAGCCTCAGGGGGTTATGGCCTGTTCTCGGTGGGGATTGGTTTGGGG
>JBEDHM010000041.1:0-4373 GCA_041174105.1 Cyanobacteriota bacterium
CACCCAACGAACGGCCGTTTGAGGCCACCAACTACACCGCCTACCAAGACTGCAACCTCTGGAAAGACCTGGCCAGCGACTTCGTGCTGCAGGTGTGGCGCACCTTCAAGCTCGCCCCCAATGGCGAAGACCTGCGCTTTCTGGCCGATTGCTGGCCGGCCTCGGTGGAGGCCCTGCGCTACCTCAAACGCTTTGATGCCAATGGCGACGGCCTGCCCGACAACGGCGGAGCCCCCGACCAAACCTTCGACGATTGGCCCCTCCAAGGGGTGAGCGCCTACTGCGGTGCCCTCTGGATTGCTGCCCTGGAAGCCGCCCTGGCCATGGCCCAGCGCCTGCAGCTGGAGCTGGGTCTCGACACCGCCAACGAGCAACGGGAATTCGGCGGCTGGCTCGAGCAGTCACGCGGCAACTTCGATGCCCTGCTCTGGAACGGCGAGTACTACAACATCGATGCCGATAGCGGCACCCCCGTGGTGATGGCCGACCAGCTCTGCGGCGATTTCTATGCCCGCCTGTTGGGATTGCCGGCGGTGGTGGCCGACGATCGGGCACGCTCGGCGCTCAAGGCGGTGAAAGAAGCCTGCTTCTTGGGCTTCAAAGGCGGCAGCCTGGGCGTGGCCAACGGCCTGCGCCGCGATGGCACGCCGCTCGATCCCAACGGCACCCACCCCCTGGAGGTGTGGACCGGCATCAACTTTGGTCTGGCCGCCTACTACCGGCTGATGGGAGATGCCGACACGGCCTTTGCGATCACCGGGGCCGTGGTGCACCAGGTGTATACGGGCGGCCTGCAATTCCGCACCCCGGAGGCGATCACGGCGGTGAACACCTTCCGCGCCTGCCACTACCTGCGGGCCATGGCGATCTGGGCGCTGTGGGCGACCCACACCGGTTGGCAGCCGATCCCCGGAGCGTCCCGTCAACCATGAAGCGCCCGTTTCCCTGGCTGATGCCCGCCCTGCTGGCGTTGGTGCTCTGGCTGGGCCTCCCCACAGCAGCCCTGGCCCAGGTGCATGCCCACAGCGATGAGAACGGCCAACCGGTGGTGCGCAGCCTCGAGAGCTTGCGGGATCTGGATTACCAAAGTTGGCAGGTGGTGGCCTACCGCCAAGGCCCTCCGGGCGGGCCCTTGACCCTGCGCATCGTGGGCTATCCGGGCAAGGTGCGGCTCGATCACCCCACCGCCCTGCAGGTGCAAAGCGGCCGCAATCATTGGGATCTGGAGGATGTGACCCTCGCCAATCCCGCCCTGGCGGCCGACGGCCGTGCCGCCGCTGCCGAGTTCGACCTGGCCCCCCTGATCCACGATCTGCAGCAGAACAGGCCCCTGCGCCTGGCCCTGCCGGGAGTGTTTGTGGAATTGCCGGTGCCGCCGTTTGTGGTGGGCGAGTGGCGCAGCCTGGCGACGGCCGAGGGTTGATGCTCCCCTCCTGCGAGCAGCAGCGCTGGAGACCCTGGATGCAGCGCGCCCTGCAGCTGGCGGCCCTGGGCCGCGGGCGCACCAGCCCCAACCCGATGGTGGGTGCCCTGGTCTTGGATGCGGCTGGTGACCTGGTGGGCGAAGGCTTCCATGCCAAAGCGGGCCACCCCCATGCGGAAGTGGGGGCCCTGCTCCAGGCTGGCGATCGGGCCCGGGGCGGCACCCTGGTGGTCACGCTTGAGCCCTGCTGCCACCACGGCCACACCCCCCCCTGCACGGAGGCGGTGATCAGGGCGGGGATCCAGCAGGTGGTGGTGGCCATGGCCGATCCCAATCCCCTGGTGGCCGGCGGCGGCATCGGCCAACTCACAACCGCTGGCATCGCCGTCATCCAGGGTGTCTGCGAAGCCGAAGCCCAAGCGCTCAACCGGGCCTTCTCCCACCGCATCCATCGGGGCCGCCCCTTGGGAATCCTGAAATGGGCCATGGGGCTGGATGGCCGCACGGCCTTGAGCAATGGGGCCAGCCAATGGATCAGCAGCCCGGAGGCCCGCGCCTGGGTGCACACACTGCGCGGCAGCTGCGATGCGGTGATCGTGGGCGGCGGCACGGTCCGCGCCGACAACCCCCTGCTCACCTCCCGCGGCCAGCGCAGCCCCGAGCCCCTGCGGGTGGTGCTGAGCCGCAGCCTCGATCTACCGGAGCAGGCCCTGTTCTGGGAGCAGGGGGCTGCCGCCACGCTGGTGGCCCATGGGCCCGAGGCCCCTGCTGAAGCCCTGGAGCGCATCGATCGGGTCTGCGAAGTCCATCCAGGCCTGCAGCGGCTTGAACTGGCCAGCTGCTCCCCCAAGGCCCTGCTGGAAGCCCTGGCGCAACAGGGCTGCAACCAGGTGCTCTGGGAATGCGGGCCCGAGCTGGCAGCGGCGGCCCTGCAGGACGACTGCGTGCAGGAGATCGCCGCCGTGATCGCCCCCAAAGTGATGGGCGGCATCCCGGCCCGCACCCCCATCGGCGAGCTGGGCTTCCACCAGATGGATCAGGTGGCGAGCTGGCAATCCCTGGCCCCCGCATCCCTGGGCCCGGATCTGCTCTGGCGCTTGAGGAGCGAGGGCTAGATCAACTCGGGATGCAGCGGATCCCCTTTAAAGGGACCAACCACCTGCGAGGTGATCCAGCCGCCATAAAAGCCGCCCGGTTGGGCCACCACCGGTTCGCCATCCACCCAGCAGCCATCCATCAGCTGCGGGTAGAGCGCAAACCACCCGGCCAGGGCGGCAAACGCAGCCGTGGGCTCGGGGTAACTCCACACCGGCCGGCGCAGGCGGCGCTCCTCGGGGGTGCCCCGATCCACCACCACATCGAAATAGCGGGCCACCCCTTTCCACTCACAAAAGCTGGCCCCAGCCGCCGGCACCAACAGGGCCTGATCCAGCGCATCGGGCGGCAGGTAGTAGGTGGGCGGGTGAAAGGTTTCGAGCACCCGCAGGCTGCGACGGGTCTCGGCCAACAGCCGCCCCAGGGCCCGCACCTGCACATGCTCGCTGCTCTCCACCAGGGCAGGCGGGCGGGGGTACTCGCAAACCCGTTCCATCAGGCGTTGATGAAATTGCGCAGCTTGCGCGCTTCCACGCCGGCCCGCTCCTGCAGCTCCGTATCGCTGAGGGTGGTCTCCTGACGCACCTGCGCGGCGATCACATCGTCTTCGCTGAGGGCATACCCCGCGCCGCGGGCCAGGGCCAGAAACGCTTCCAGCTCCAGGGGCTCCTGCAGGCGAGCCTGCAGCGCAGGGGTGGTGCGGGCATGGGCCAAAAAGGCATCCAGCTGCTCAAGACTCATGGCACCAGCGACGACGCGCTTCTAGGTGATCCTGTCTAACGGGGTGAGCTGCCATGCCGATGGATCCCAGGGCGCCATCAGCGGCTCGAGGGCCCTCAGACCCGGCCCATCCAACGGCGCGAGCCAGGGTTCTTCCAGGCCCATCGGAATCACCACGGGCATGCGCCCATGGACCGGGCGCACCAGGGCATTGGCGGTGGTGGTGAGCAGGCAGCAGGTATCCACTTCGCTGCCATCAGGGCCAATCCAGCGCTCCCAGATGCCCCCCAGCCAAAACGGGGCCCCATCGCTACGGGCAAAGCGATAGGGGCGCTTGGGCACCCCACCCCACTCATAAAAAGCGCTGGCGGGCACGAGGCAGCGGCGATGGCGCCAGGCCCCGCGGAAGCTCACCTTCTCGTTCACCGTTTCCGAGCGGGCGTTGATCGGCCGCCGCGCCTGGGCGGGGTCCTTGGCCCACTCGGGCAACAGCCCCCAGAGCGCCAGGCCCACCTGCAGCAACCCATGCTCCTGGCGCTGCAGCAACAGCGGCTCCCCGGGTCGCACCTCGAGGCGGGGGGCGTAGTGGGCGGCCAAGCCTGGCGGCCACGGCCCCTGGAGATGGGGCAGCAGCTCATCCAGGCCGGTGGTGAGCGAGAAACGACCGCACATCGGGGGATGCCCCGCTGGGGGGCTGGGGGTTGGCAGCGCAACCGTTCGGTTCTCCCAACCCGGAGCCAATTCGGCATCGGTGGAAGCGGCCCTAGCTTGGTCGCACTTGAGCAGCCGCACCATGGCGATCCGCCAGGACGACAACCGACCCAACCGGCGTTTTGGCCTGATCAACCTGCTGCTGATCGGCTTTGGGGTGCTGCTGCTGTTCAGCAACTTCCTCCCCAATCCGGCCAACCAGGTGCCACGGGTGCCCTATTCGCTGTTCATTGACCAGGTGAACGGCAACAACGTCAAACGCGCCTACATCACCCAGGACCAGATCCGCTACGAACTCAGCAACGTGGAGGAGGGGGCCCCATCGGTGCTGGCCACCACGCCGATCTTCGACATGGACCTGCCCCAGCGGCTGGAGGAGCACGGCGTGGAATTCGCCGCCGCACCGCCGCAGAAGCCGAGCTTC
>JBEDHM010000042.1:0-4421 GCA_041174105.1 Cyanobacteriota bacterium
GCCAAGGTGTGTGCGCACCTGGCCACCACCCCCCATCAGGCCAACCCCGAACCCGATCAGGGCCAGGTCCGGAGGCTGGTGCTCGGGCAGGCGGCAGTCACGGTGAATCAAACCGTGGCCAGTCTTTGCCGCTGGCGGCGCAGCTGGTTCCCCCCCTTGGGTTTGGAACTCAAGGGGTGGCTGATCGACGCCTTGATCCAATGGCTGCGCATCGAGATCACGCCATGGGATTTGTTTTCCATTCGTCAACGTCACTTCATCCATGAACCCGCCACGGCCCCTGAGCGCTTTGGCCTGGTGAGCACCGCTCCCACCCTGGAGGCCGTTTTTGAAACCGCAGCCCTTCCCCGGCGGGGCAAGGGAACAGCGCCAGACCCTCGCCCCCAGTGAAGCCAATTGTTTCGAAGCAAGCAGCAGGCATCACGGATGCCCCGACCAGCATTTAAGTTCGTGCTGTTGCTCCTGCTTTGAAGCGCCCTCCCATGCGCCGACTCTTTTCCCTGATTGCTCTTTGCCTGGCACTGGTTCTGGGCGCTGCTCCGAGCTTCGCTGCCGACGTGGCCCATGGCGGCCAGATCTTCTCCGCCAACTGCGCCGCTTGCCACATGGGCGGCGGCAATGTGGTGAACGCTGAGCGCACGCTCAAGAAAGAAGCCCTCGAGGCCTACCTGGCCAACTACAGCAGCGGCCCTGAAGCTGCCGTGGCCTACCAGGTGACCAACGGCAAAAACGCCATGCCCGCCTTCGGCGGCAAACTCAGCGAAGGTGATATTGCTGATGTGGCGGCTTACGTGATCGATCGCTCCAACAACGGCTGGTCCTGATCCTTCAGGCCCTCGATCATCCAATCTCCTAGAGATTGTTCAGCCCCGACAAAACGTCGGGGCTTTTTTATTGCACACCCAAACAAGCCCATACCCGCAAACCATCACCTTCGTTTGCGGTCATGGTTGCGTTCATGGTGTGGGTGCAGTCATCAAGAAGGCTGCAGATTGCCAACTGGCACCAGAATTAACCATCCTTTTGCGAACCCGCTGATCACCATGGCAAGGCGACACCAGCTGCTCGTTCCCCTGTTGCTGCTGGCTGGTGCCCTTGCCCCCACCACCGCCTTGGCCAATGAGGTGATGGCCGGGTCTTGCCCGCTGCTGGTGGCACCAAGCAACAGCGAATTCCAGCCCAAGCGCATCCAACCAAGCCAGGTGGCCGCCAAAAATGCAGCCGGCTGCCTGTCTCCTGCGGATGCCATTTACGGCCCCGACGGCTGCCCACGCAAACTCTGCGGAGCCAACTCGGGCGTGATTCCCCTGCCAGGCTCCTAAGGCACCCAGGCCCCTGAGAGCTGATCCGTTTCGTCACAATCGGCGTTCGCTGCAGCCGGTTTTCACACCAGCGCGGATCGGGGCTCCCAACCTGGATACGGTGCACCACACCCTGTGGTTCGGGGTCCCGCCATGGATCCACGAAGCAACCCCCATACGGTTGGGGCACCACTCCAGAGCTGGAGACACCCATGCATCCAACCGCCGAGCTGTTCACCGAGAAAGCCTGGGCTGCCGTTGTGGGAGCCCAACAGCTGGCCCAGCAGAAGCGCCAGCAACAGATGGAAAGCGAGCATCTGCTGGCTTCCTTGCTGGCCCAACAGGGCCTGGCGGGAAGGATTCTGGAGAAGGCCGGGGTGGATGTGGGCACCCTCAGCCAAAAGGTGGAGGCCTTCATCGGCAGTCAGCCCAGCCTCAGCGCCCCTCCCGACAACGTGTATCTGGGTAAGGGGCTCAATGGCGTGCTCGACCAGGCCGATGCCCTCAAAAGCAGCTATGGCGACAGCTTCATCGCCATCGAACATCTGTTGTTGGCCCTGGCGATCGACGATCGCTGCGGCAAACAGATCCTGTCGCAAGCTGGCGCCAGCACCGACAAACTCAAAGACGCCGTTGCCGCGATCCGTGGCTCCCAGAACGTGACCGACCAGAACCCCGAAGGCACCTACGAATCGCTGGAAAAATACGGCCGCGACCTCACCGCCGCCGCCCGGGACGGCAAACTCGATCCGGTGATCGGCCGCGATGAGGAAATCCGCCGCACGATCCAGATCCTCAGCCGCCGCACCAAAAACAACCCTGTGCTCATCGGCGAACCGGGCGTGGGCAAAACCGCCATCGTGGAAGGGCTGGCCCAGCGCATCGTCAATGGTGATGTGCCCCAGGCCCTGCAAAACCGGCAGTTGGTGTCGCTCGATATGGGCGCCCTGATCGCCGGTGCCAAATACCGCGGCGAATTCGAGGAACGGCTCAAGGCAGTGCTCAAGGAAGTCACCGCCTCCCAAGGGCAAATTGTGCTGTTCATCGATGAGATCCACACCGTGGTGGGGGCCGGTGCCACGGGCGGCGCCATGGATGCCAGCAACCTGCTCAAACCCATGCTCGCCAGGGGTGAGCTGCGCTGCATCGGCGCCACCACCTTGGATGAACATCGCCAGCACATCGAAAAAGACCCGGCCCTCGAGCGCCGGTTCCAGCAGGTGTTCGTGGATCAACCCACCGTGGAAGACACCATCTCGATCCTGCGGGGACTCAAGGAGCGCTACGAGGTGCACCATGGCGTGCGCATCGCCGACAACGCCCTGGTGGCTGCAGCGGTACTGAGCAGCCGCTACATCGCCGATCGTTTCCTGCCGGATAAGGCCATTGATCTGGTGGATGAATCGGCAGCCCGCCTGAAGATGGTGATCACCTCCAAGCCCGAGCAGATCGATGAACTCGATCGCCGAATCCTCCAGCTGGAGATGGAAAAGCTCTCCCTCGGGCGCGAATCCGATGCGGCGAGCCGTGATCGGCTGGAGCGGCTTGAGAAGGAACTGGCCGACCTGGGCGAGCAGCAGAGTGCCCTCAACGCCCAATGGCAGAAGGAAAAGGGCTCGATTGATGAGTTGAGCGGCATCAAAGAGGAAATCGAGCAGGTGCAACTGCAGATCGAGCAGGCCAAGCGCAGCTACGACCTCAACAAGGCCGCCGAGCTCGAATACGGCACCCTCGCGACGTTGCTGAAAAAATTAGCCGCTAAAGAAGAAGAGCTCACAGCCGCCGGCAGCGATGGCAGCCGCGAAAAAAGCCTGCTGCGCGAGGAAGTCACCGAAGACGACATCGCCGAGGTGATCGCCAAGTGGACTGGCATTCCCGTGGCCAAGCTCGTGCAGAGCGAGATGGAGAAACTGCTTCAGCTCGAAGATGAACTCCATACCCGGGTGATCGGCCAGGCCCAGGCCGTCACGGCCGTGGCCGATGCGATCCAACGCTCCCGCGCCGGCCTTTCCGATCCCAATCGCCCGATCGCCAGCTTCCTGTTCCTTGGCCCCACCGGTGTGGGCAAAACCGAGCTCTCCAAAGCCCTGGCATCCCAACTCTTCGATAGCGAGGAGTCGATGGTGCGCATCGACATGAGCGAGTACATGGAGAAGCACGCCGTCAGCAGGCTGATCGGGGCCCCTCCGGGCTATGTGGGCTACGAAGAGGGCGGGCAACTCACCGAAGCCGTGCGCCGCCGGCCCTATGCGGTGATCCTGTTCGACGAGGTGGAAAAGGCCCACCCCGATGTGTTCAACGTGATGCTGCAGATCCTCGATGACGGCCGCGTCACCGATGGCCAGGGCCGCACGGTGGATTTCACCAACACGGTGCTGATTCTCACCAGCAACATCGGGAGCCAATCGATCCTGGATCTGGCAGGTGATCCAGCCCGTCACAGCGAGATGGAAACACGCGTGAATGAGGCGTTGCGGGGCCACTTCCGGCCCGAATTCCTCAACCGCCTCGATGAAACGATCATCTTCCACAGCCTCAAGCAAGAGGAGCTGCGCGAGATCGTGGAGCTACAGGTGCAACGGCTCACCAAGCGGCTCGAGGAGAAAAAGCTGGGCCTCACCCTCAACGCCGATGCCCTCGACTGGGTCGCCAGCATTGGCTACGACCCGGTGTATGGCGCCAGACCCCTGAAGCGGGCGATCCAGCGCGAACTGGAAACCCCGATCGCCAAGGGGATCCTGGCTGGGCAGTTCACCGGCGGCCACACCATCGTGGTGGATGTGGAGCACGAGCGGCTGCGCTTCCAGCAACTGGATCCCTCCCAGTTGCCGGTGCTTGCCTGAGGCTCAGCTCAGCAGGCGTTCAATCTTTTGGGCCAGCGCGAGATCAAGGCTGGATAAGCCACCGATGTCGTGGGTGATCAGATCAATGCTCACCCGGTTCCAAACATTGCGCCATTCCGGATGGTGGCCCATCGCTTCCGCCAACAGGGCCACCTGGCTCATAAAGCCAAAGGCCGCCACAAAATCGGCAAAGACCAGTTCCCTGTGCAACTTGCCATCCACCAGTTGCCACTGGGGCAACGTGGTGCCGAGGGCGGCGATCTGCTCAGGGTTCAAG
>JBEDHM010000043.1:0-4291 GCA_041174105.1 Cyanobacteriota bacterium
GAGGGGATGGGGGGCACGCGCAGCAGGGCATAGCCCAGGATCCAGCCAGCCACGGTGAACAGCCGGCGCCAGTCGCCCTTGCACAGGCCGTTGAGGGTGCCCACAAAGCAGCCGCCATTCGCCCGTGCAGCGACGCCAAAGAGCAGCCCGCCGAGCATCACCGAGAGCTGTGGGCTGTAGGTGGGCATCGTTTCGCCGCCGCGCCATCGGGCCATCGCCAGCAGGGTGATGGCAATCAACACGCTGAGGCCCACCAAGCAGCGCGCAGCGGAGAACTCGCCCCTGCGGACCCCCAGCACGCTGCGCACGAGGCAGAACTGGCTCAGGGCGAGGGCCGCCCCCACCACCAAGATGGCTGCAACGGCGAAGACCGTGATCATGGAAGCTGGCGCGGCCCCATCAACGCCTCGGGCGCAACCCATAGGCGATTGAACCAGCAGCCACGGCCGTCAACAGACCGGTGGTGGCCAGGAAGCCCACCAACATCAACAAGCCGAGCAAGCTCCCCACCAGCGTCATCTTGACCCTGAGCAGCTTCGACTTGATCAGCAGGATCAACAGCAAGCCAATGGTGGCCCGAAGGCCCGCAATCCTGGCGGCCGTGAAGGGGGAGCAGGGCAACAACACGGTGAATCAGGCTGCGTGAATGGATTCTGGTGGGTGTATGTGATCAGAGCTTGATCCGCTCCGGAGTTCCCATCGCTTGGGCTCCAAAGTGCTGGGTCATATCGGTTTGCATGTGCCAGGCCTTGAGCAGCGACAGGGCCACGCGGCGCAGCTCTTCGATGTCTGAGCAGTCCTGGATGGCCCTGGCCTGGGCTTCCTGCTCAAACTGGCGGGCAAGCGAGCGATGGGGCACGAACAGCAGGGCAGGTATCAAAATGTTACGAAGCTTTGGCCTGCCCCCGTGGCCAAGCCCGATCAGCCCACCAGGGCCTCGCCGCGGCGGTGGATCTCACGGGCGTAGTCGGTCCAGGTGCCCTGGCCCCAGTAGCGGAAGCAGCTGGTTTCCAGGAGCAGCAGGTGCAGCAGGGCCTCCTGGTAGGCGCGCGTTTGGGTCACGCTCGGATCCTGTGCCACGAGCGGATCAAAGCGCTCGTGGAAGCGGGCACTCAGGCGTTGCATGGGTTCCAGCACGCTTTCATAGCCCTCCACCCAGCTGAGGTTGTTGGTCCAGGAGGCACCTTCCATTGAGAAGCCTGGATCGGCGGCTTTGAGCGTGGCGATCGCGTCGGTAACGGCTACCTGGCTGGGAGGCCCGCCGAGCTGTTGCCATAACCGC
This sequence comes from Cyanobacteriota bacterium, assembly GCA_041174105.1. GTDB lineage: Bacteria > Cyanobacteriota > Cyanobacteriia > PCC-6307 > Cyanobiaceae > Cyanobium_A. Next base: position 1,283 of record JBEDHM010000043.1, read on the forward strand.
TGTTGCCCCACCGCTTGAATGGCGGGGTAGTCGGCGGCGGAGAAGCCGGCGGCTTCGAGCAACTCAAGGCATTCGGTGCCATTGATTGCCGCTGTGCCACCGCTCCCCGCTGCGATGCGCTGGTGGGCCTGCTCAAAGGCTGCGGGAAACTCGTTCATCATCACGCCGCCGTTCTCACCATCGGCGATCTGATTGACCAGGGCGGGGATGTCCCGAACGCCGAGGGTTTGTCGGCCCAGCCCCAGGGCCTCGTAACAGGGCTGCATCTGCCCCACCAATTTGGTGTCGGAGCCTTGGGTTTTGATCAGGGCCACGATCGAGAGCTCCTCACCGCTGGAATTGCGGGCCACCAGGCGGTTGGGAATCAGGGTTTGCTCCCGGCTGAGGCCGGTGCCCTCGAGGGTTTCCACGCTGTGCTCCTGCACCAGTAACCAGCGGTAGCCGCATTCCCGCAGGGCCTTCACCAGGGCGTAGAGGGTGTCGGGGTGATTGGGCAGGTGCATCTCCGGGGGCGAGAAACCCTTCACCCTTTGCAGCGCTTGGGCGCCAAACAGCGCTGCGAACTGGTGCTGCCAGGCCAGTAGCTGCAGCTTCAGATCGGGGATCGGGGTAGAGGGGGCCACCGCATGGCCCCAGAACGTTCCCAGGAATTCCACGTGCGGTTGCAGCGCGGGATCGCAGGCGAGGCGGCGCAGGGCATCGAGGATGTCGGCCCGGTTCATCTGCTGGAAGCCCCAGAGCAGCGTGCCGGAGTAATCGAGCATGATCCGCGGGTTGCAGCCTTCCTCGATCAGGCGGGGCAGGATGTCGACCAGGCGTCGATAACACTGGGCAAACGGCTCGGCGTTGTGGTTATCCCCCTCGCCTGGATGCTCCAGCATGAACTGGAGGTGGGAGATCAGCTCACCGTTCGCCCCGGCAGGAATGGTGGGCTGGTGCATGTGCAGTGCACAGCCAAAGACCGATTGCAGCTCTTCTAAGCGCAGGTTGGAGCTGGGAGCTGCCACGGCACCGGGCTGTTGCATCAGACTGAGGAGCTCAGCCTCCAAACCTGCGATCGGCGGCAACGGGACGTTGGCTGTGGAATCACCCATCACGAAGGCCCAGGGCCCAGCGGTTCTGTCCAGCCTCGTCGATTGGGAAGCGCCTTGCACGCCGGCTCTCCAATCAACCACCGCAAGCGCTTCACTGTTTGCGGCATCGCTGAGCCCCCCAAGGTTCGAGCCTTGTCAGCCTGGTTTGGTGGCAAGTACGCAGAAGAAAGGATCGCCGTTGCCGCCCACCAGCCCCTTCCAGCCCTTGGCCCGGGTGGTTTCGGCAAGGATCTCGGGTTTGGGCCAGCCCTGGGCCATCAGCACGTCGGCCACATAGGTGAGGTGGTCACGGTCGCTGCCGTCGCTCCACACCTGCGGGGCCTTGGTGAAAAACATGCGATTGGAGAAGGCCACCATCAGCTGCCCGCCAGGGCGGGTGATGCGCAAGAGCTCGGCGGCTACAGCTTCCGGGTATTGCAGATATTGCCAACCAGCCACGATCAAGGTGGCATCAACGCTCGCGCTGGGTAGCGGAATCTCTTGGTTGAGGTTGAGGTTCTGCAGCCAATGGCTATCGAGGCGTTTGTTGGCCGCCAACTCCTGTTCGTTGAGGCCGTGGCCGATCACCCGTTCGTAGATGCCGTCGCCTGGGAGGTGCGACACCCAGCTCGACATCAGATCCAGCACCACGGCCCGCTTGGGGATCCGCTCGCGGTAGAGCTGGGTGAGCCGCTCGCGAAAGGCTTCGTCGAGATGGTGCACAAAGCGCGGTTCGCTGTAGAAGAGCCGATCGTCGCTGCTATCCCACTTCCGGCGTTGGGAGTCGGTGAGTACTTGAACCGCCACACCCATCTGGCAACCGCGGCCAGACCCTAACGGCCCGACTCGGCCCATGGCCGTGGCTCGCTGCGTCTGCCCTCAACCCAGATCCAGGCTCAGCTGTTGGTCGGGTGATGGCGCTGATCCAGGCCGTTTCCGTCGCGATCGGCTGCGGGCGGGTGGCCCTTGGCGGCGGGATCCGTGTTGGTTCACGATCGCGTTGGCCTGCTCACGAAAGCCTGGGGCCTGGCGTAGGGCCCAGAGGCGCTCGCGCGCCTCCCTGGCGGCCACGGCGGGATCCACGATCGGCAGGGGGTAGTCGATACCCAGCCGGCAACCCACCCGCTGTTGGGTGCTCTCCGCCATCGTCCAGGGTTCATGGAGATGCACGGCTGGCACCGCCCGCAGTTCTGGCAGCCATTGGCGGATGAAATCGCCGTTGGGATCGTGGTCCTGGCCCTGTTTGATCGGGTTGTAGATCCGGATGGTGTTGATGCCCGTGGTGCCCGACTGCATTTGGCACTGGCTCCAGTGGATGCCTGGCTCGTAGTCGACAAATTGCCGCGCCAGGTGCAAGCCGCTGTCGCGCCAGGGCAGCCAGAGGTGGTGGCTGGCCACCGACAGCAACATCGCCCGCATGCGGAAGTTGATCCAGCCGCTGGCGATCAGGGCTCGCATGCAGGCATCCACGAAGGGCAACCCCGTGCGCCCCGTCGCCCACTGGGCCAGCCGCTCGGGGTTGCTGGTGCGTAGCCCGGCCGTGAGTGGATGGAGCTCGTGGAATTCCAGATCCGGCTGGCTTTCCAGCTTCTGGATGAAGTGGCAATGCCAGTGCAACCGCGCCTCAAAGCCGCGCAGGGCGCGTAGCCACTGGCCCCGTTCCCGCATCGGCAACCCCTGGAGGTTGTGGCGAAACCGGCGACTCTGCTGCACCACCTCCCGCATCGACAGGGTGCCCCAGCTCAGGTGGGCTGAAAGCCGCGAACAACTGTCAAAGGCCGTTAGCGGACTCGACAGTTCCCGGTGATAGCTGGCACCCCGCGCCTGCAGAAAACTCTCCACCAGGGCCAGCCCCTGCCGGCGACCTCCGATCTGACGGCCAGGGCAGGGATCGGGCCGTAGTCCGAGTTCAGCAGCGGTGGGGATGGGGCCTGGG
>JBEDHM010000044.1:0-3550 GCA_041174105.1 Cyanobacteriota bacterium
AGCTGCATCCGCAGGGCCGTGAGCACGCTGGCGCCACCGCCGCCCGAATGGGTGGCGATCACCACGGGGCGGCAGTTGAACAGGGCGCGAAAATCTTTGCCCTGCACCGAGAGCCAGGCAATGGCACTGGTGAGCACCGGTGGAATCGAGCCGTTGTATTCAGGCGCGCAGATCACCCAGTGGCTGGCGGCCGCGAGCTGTTGACTGAGCTGGTCTAGGCCCTCGGGCATCCCCGCCTGTTGGGCCCTCGGGGTGTACAGGGGCAAGGCCAGGGCGGTGAGGTCGAGCACCTCGGCCTCCAGGCCTTGTTGCCGCGCGCTGGCGGCAAAGCGCCCAGCTAAGGCCAGGTTTTCGCCATTGCTGGCGGCCAGAACAAGCAGTTGGTGGGTCATGGTGGGAGTGTGCCGTTGTTGGTGCTGTTCGTGAAGCTCCCTGGCAGGCTGTGGGGATGTTTCCTGCCCTCCGCCGCGGCCCCCTCACCACCCTGCAGGTGAACCTGGGATACCGCTGCAACCAGGCCTGCAGCCACTGCCATGTGAATGCGGGGCCCACCCGCACCGAATCGATGGATCCGGCCACCGTGGCCCTGATCCCCCAGGTGCTGGCGGCCCGGGGCCTTGACAGCTTGGATCTCACCGGTGGGGCCCCCGAGCTCCATCCCCAGTTCCGCGCGCTGGTGCGGCAGGTGCGCGCGCAGGGGGTGGCCGTGATCGATCGCTGCAACCTCACCATCCTCCAGGAACCTGGTCAGGAGGATCTGGCGGCCTTTCTGGCCGACCAGGGGGTCACGGTGGTGGCCTCACTGCCCTGCTACGACGCGGCCAATGTGGATCGCCAACGGGGCGTTGGCGTGTTCGAGCGCAGCATGGCCGGCCTGCAGCAGCTCAACCAGCTGGGCTACGGCCGCAGGGGGTCAGGGCTGGAGCTGCACCTGGTTTACAACCCCCAAGGGCCCACCCTGCCACCGCCCCAACAGGCGTTGGAGGCGGATTACAGGCGGGTACTGGCGGCGGATTTCGGGGTGGAGTTCAACCAGCTCTACGCCCTGGCCAACATGCCGATCCAGCGCTTTGCCGCCGTGTTGCGAGCCCAGAACCAGCTGGAGCCCTACCAGGCGTTGTTGCGGGAGCGGCACCAAAGCGCCAACCTGGAGTCCGTGATGTGCCGCCAGCTGATCAGCGTGGATTGGCAGGGGCAGTTGTTTGATTGCGATTTCAACCAGCAACTCGGCATGCCGGCGGCCTCCAGGCCCAAGCACCTGCGCGATCTGCTGCAGATCGATCCTGCCGGTGAGCCGATCGCCGTGGCCGAGCATTGCTTTGCTTGTACCGCCGGCAGTGGCTCGAGCTGCGGCGGCGCCCTTAACCCCGTAGCGGCCCTGGTGCCGTCTTGATCTCCGATCCCTGGCCCGCCATGCACTCAGCCGTTCGCACCTATTACGGATCCACCCTCTCGGGCAGCCAGGACCTGCGCACCAGTGCCTGCTGCGATGCCAGCAGCGTGCCTGAGGAGCTCAAGCCATTGCTGGCGCGCATCCATCCGGAGGTGCTCTCGCGCTACTACGGCTGCGGCCTGGTGGCACCGCCCCTGCTCGACGGGGCCCGGGTGCTGGATCTGGGCAGTGGCAGTGGCCGCGATGTGTATCTGCTGGCCCAGCTGGTGGGCGCCAGCGGCGAGGTGGTGGGGGTCGACATGACCCCGGAGCAACTGGCGGTGGCGGAAGCCCACCGCGGTTTCCATGCCGAGCAGTTCGGCTACGCCAATGTGCGTTTTCTCGAAGGCACGATCGAGCGGCTGGAGGCGTTGCCGCTGGAGCCGGCGAGCTTCGATGTGGTGATCTCCAACTGTGTGGTGAATCTCTCCACCGACAAATTGGCGGTGTTGCAGGGGGTGCGGCGCCTGCTCAAGCCGGGCGGTGAGTTCTATTTCGCCGATGTCTATGCCGATCGGCGGGTCCCCCAGGCCCTGCAGAGCGATCCGGTGCTCTATGGCGAATGCCTCAGTGGTGCCCTCTATTGGAACGATTTCCTGCGCCTGGCCCGGCAGGCGGGATTCATCGATCCGCGCCTGGTTGCGGATCGTCCCCTGGCGATCACCGATCCTGAATTGGCGGCCAAAACCGGTGAGCTGCGCTTCTTCTCGGCCACCTACCGGCTGTTCAACATCGACGGGCTGGAGGATGCCTGCGAAGACCACGGCCAGGCGGTGATCTACCGCGGCACGATCCCTGGCTATCCCCACCGGCTGCCCTTCGACAAGCACCATGCCATCGAAACCGGCCGGGTGTTTCCCGTTTGCGGCAACACCGACCGGATGCTCCGCGAGAGCCGGCTGGCCCCCCATTTCACCTTCATCGGTGATGGGACGCGCCATTACGGGCTGTTTCCCGGTTGCGGCGGCACCTTGCCGTTTGATGGCTCGGCCGGCCAGGGAGCCGAGGAGTCCCCTTGCTGCTGATCAGCCGCCCCGGTTCCTGGCTGGGCAAGGCGCTGATGCTGCCGGTGCTCGCACCCTTACTCGCGCCATGGCTGGTGTGCTCCCTGGGGCTTGCTGCCAAGGCCACCGACCGCGAGGCCGAACCGGTGGCGGTCTGCGTGGTGGCCCCCCGGGTGGAGGCGGTGCAACAGGGCGATGCCCTCGGTGTGGTGCCCAATCCCAGGCCCGAACTGGTGGTGATTGAACCGCTGTTGGAGGTGCGTCTGGAGCGCAAGGGCCAGGTGGTCTGGCAGCGCCAGGCCCCGCGAGAGGCGCCGATCACCGGGCCCATCCCATGGCCGGGGGCACCCCTGGCGCCTGGGGAGTTGGTGCTGGTGCGGCTGCGGCCGCTGCAAGCTCCCCAAGGCAGCTTCGCCCATGTGCAATTGATTGGCGGCTCGGCTGAGCGGATGGCCTCCACCACGGCGTTGATGCGCCATCTCGCCCATCAGCCCCAGGGGTGGATCCAGGCGATCGATCGCGCCCTGGCCCATGGCGATGTGCCCTTGGCCTGGACCCTGCTGTTTGCGCCCACCGCTCCCCCCTCCCAGGAGCTGCAATCCCTCAGGCAGCAGGTGCTGAACCAGGGTTGCGGCGAGTAGGGCCTGGCTATGAAGCAAGATCTCAAGTTGTGGTGCTGAGCTATGGCGACGGGGCCAATGTTGCTCGCCTTGCCCATGGGTTGGCTGTGATGCGGATCAGCTGCATGGATGCAGAACGGTGCCGTTTGAGGTAGTGATGGCCTTCAATCTGCAGCATCCTGGCTGGAGAAATCAGGTAGTAATCAGCTGCATTTAAGGGTTTCTTCAGGATTTGTTGGGTTGTTTCTTGATTGATGGGGTTGGCTAGATTTTTGGCTTCAAACAAGCTTTTTGTTGTCGTCATTTGAGGTGATTTTGTGGCTTTGAATCATTTTGCCAATGGGAGTTCCGATTGCGCTCCCCACTTTCGAGCTCCCCGTCGGGTCACGATCACGATTCCCTGGTCGACCTACAGCGACCTCCTGCTTCGCGCGGACCACCAAGGGCGCTCACTCAGTTCCCTGGCCGCCTTTCTGCTGGAGTTGCAGTTGCAA
>JBEDHM010000045.1:0-2761 GCA_041174105.1 Cyanobacteriota bacterium
CCAAGGCGCCCCACCCTTCCCTGACCGCTGACCCCGTTTCCGCCTTCCTGCCATGTCTGCCCAGCTCACCCTTCAGGCCCCCCACGCCCTGCCCCCAAACGAGCTGCAGGACCACCTCAACCAGCTCTGGCACCGGGAACTCGATAGCAGCCAAAGCGCCGCCACCTTCACCCTGGTGGTGTGGGAAGGGGCCTGGCTGGAGCAGCAATTGGTGCGCTGCGGCCGGATTGATGGTCCGATTACCGGCTTGCTGCGCCAAGAAGTGCTGGAGGGGGCACGCAACGCCGTCAGCGAATGCGGTCTGCCGCTCAGCACCGCCCCGATGAGTCCCCAGCTGGCATGGGGGATCGGCAAGCTCAACGGCCATCACCAGGCCGAAGACCTGCGCGGCCAATTCGTGGATAGCGCCATCAGCGCCCACATGCCCCGCCGCCTGATCACCCTGGCGCCCACCCTGGATCCGGCCAAACCCCTGGAGACCCTTGTGGCGGCCTATTGCCCCCTGCCGGAAGAGCGGGGCAGTGGAGCCGCCTGCGGTGATGTGGTGGTGCTGCGCGGCGGCACAGAAGCGCTGCGACAAAACCTGGCGTTGGTGCAGCCGCTGATCAGCAGTGAGCTGCCCTGCTGGGTGTGGTGGAACAGCAGCCTGGATGAGGCCCCAGAACTGCTCCGCGCCCTGGCCGTGGTGCCCAGGCGTCTGGTGGTGGATAGCTCCCTGGGCCAGCCCCGCCGCTGCCTGGATCTGCTGGTGGAGCGCATCGAGGCCAGCCAAGCCATCAACGACCTCAACTGGTTGCGTCTCCGTAGCTGGCGCGAGTCGTTGGCCATGGTCTTTGACCCGCCCGCCCGGCGCGATGCCCTGGACCAGGTGGTGCAACTGGACATTGACGTGGAGGGAGACCACCCGGTGAAGGGGCTGCTGCTGGCGGCCTGGATCGCCGATCGCCTCGGCTGGCACCTGATCGACAGCTATCGGGTGGATGGCCAGGGCGCCGGGGAAGGCATCGGGGCTGAATTTGAACGCACCGATGGCCAAACGGTGCGCTTTCGCCTGATGCCCGTACCCGTTGGCGTTCCCAAGATTCACCCCGGTGCCATCGTGGGGCTCCGGCTGATCTGCCAGCGCCCCGGGGGCTCTCCCCTTTGCGTGATTCTCTGCTCCGAATCGGGCGGTTGCATGCGCCTGGAATCCGGGGGGATGGCCAGCATGGAGCTGGCGGAAGACGTGGTGCCCCTGCCCAACGAAAGCGAAGAGATGGAAATGGCTCGCCTGCTCTCGGGCGGGCACGATTCCACCAATCCGCTGCTGGCGGGTGCCGCCCCGATCGCTGCCAAGCTGCTGCCCAATTAGGGCCCTTTGCCCGAGGCCACCCCCCAGCCATGCCCTGCCTGATCGCAGCCCCCAGCAGCGGCAGCGGCAAAACCCTGCTCAGCCTGTGCCTGGCCGCCCTGGCCAAACGCCGCGGCAGCAGTCTGCAAACCTTCAAGGTGGGGCCCGACTACCTCGATCCCCAGCTCCTTGCTCGGGTTAGCGGGCGCCCCTGCCGCAATCTCGACACCCTGCTGTGCGGAGAGGAGTGGGTGCAGCGCAGTTTCCACTGGCACGGCAGCCAGAGCCAACTCACCCTCGTGGAAGGGGTGATGGGGCTGTTTGACGGCAAAGGCCCCAGCAGTGCGGGCAGCTCAGCGGAGGTGGCTGCCCTATTGGATCTGCCGGTGGTGCTGGTGGTGGAAGCCTCCCGCCAGGCCGGATCCCTGGCGGCCCTGGTGCGCGGCTTTCGCGACCACGGCCCGCCCCAGGTGCGTTTGGCCGGGGTGGTGCTTAACCGGGTGGGCAGCGAACGCCACCGGGCCCTGCTCAGCGAAGCCCTGGCCAGCATTGACGTGCCCCTGCTGGGCCTGCTCCCCCCAGACGAACTGGGGGACCTGGAGCAACGGCAAGAGCAATGGGCCGCGATAGCCGAGCAGCATCTCAACCTGGAGCATCTCTGGCCCCTGTTGGCGGCCCCCCTTCAAGACCAACGCGCCAGCGGGGATCGCGAGGGGCCCCGTGATCCCATCCACTGGTGCCTGCAGGCTGTTAGCAACCAGCCCCCGAAGGCAGATGGCCCCCTGCCGATCGCCATCGCCAGCGATGCGGCCTTCCATTTCCATTACCCGGAAGCCCAGGAATTTCTACAGGCGGTTGGCTTCGAGCCCATCCCCTGGAGCCCCCTGGCCAATGAGGCCTTGCCCGCCGGCTGCCGGGCGGTGTTGCTCCCGGGGGGCTACCCCGAATTGCATGCGGCCCAGCTGGCCCAGAGCCAACGCAGCCTTGGGGATCTGGTGCGCGCGGCGCAGCAGGGGATTCCCCTGGTGGCGGAATGCGGAGGACTGCTACTCCTGGGCCAAAGCCTCAGCGATGCCGAAGGGACGGTGCATCCCATGGCAGGAGTGCTGCCCTTCCAGGCCCAACGCGGGGAGCTCAGTCTTGGCTACCGCGAAGCGATCGCCAACGACAACGGGCTCGTGGTGCGGCAGGGCGAGCGGCTGGTGGGCCATGAATTCCACCGCTGGCAATTGCAATCCGTGGCCAATTGGCCGGCGCTATGGCAGCTTGAAGGGTGGGGATGTCCTCGAAGGAGCGAAGGATGGACAGCACCGAACGTGCACGCCAGCTGGCTGCATCTCCACTGGGCTGGGTGCCCGGTGATTCCCTGGCGGCTAGCCGCCGCCTCCGCTCGCGTCGCGCCGCTGCCACCGAACGGCGCTTTCTCAAACC
>JBEDHM010000046.1:0-3685 GCA_041174105.1 Cyanobacteriota bacterium
CGCGCACGGGATCCCATAGCGCATCTTCAGCACACGGCACTGCAACTCCGGTAGTTGCTCCAGCAGCGCCCGCAAATCTCCCTTCAGGCACTCCCCATCCAGCCGCTCCTCCGGCAGTTCCCCATCACCGGCCAACAGATCCAGCAGCTCCGTATCGTCCCCGTCGCCCACCTTCATCTCCAGGCTCACCGGCTGTCTGGCCCGGCACAGCAAGTCCTTCACTTCTTCCTCCGGCAGCTCCACCGATTCCGCCAACTCCGTCACCGTGGGCGTACGGCCCAGCAGCTGGCTCAGCTCCCGCTGGCCCTTTTTCAACTTATTCAGCGTTTCGGTGATGTGGATCGGCAGCCGAATCGTGCGGCTCTTCTCCGCAATCGCCCGCGTGATCCCCTGGCGGATCCACCAATAGGCATACGTCGAAAACTTGTAGCCCCGCGTGGGATCAAATTTCTCCACGCCCCGCACCAAACCGATCGTTCCCTCCTGGATCAAATCCAAGAGCTCCATATTCCGCTTGGTGTACTTCTTGGCCACGCTCACCACCAGCCGCAGGTTCGCCGCCACCATCCGCTCCTTGGCCCGACGCCCACTTTTCAGCCGCTTTTTCAGCACCGCATCGCTCAGCCCAGCAGCTTTCGCCAGTTCCGCCTGGCTGGGTTTCATCCCCAGTTGTTGCTCCAGCTCTGCCTCCAGTTCCTCGATCGCCATCAGCTCCTGCACCTGACGGCCCAGCGTGATCTCCTGCTCATGGCTCAGCAGCGGCACACGGCCGATGTCCCGCAGGTACGAACGCACCAGATCGCCTCCCCCCTGGGACGCAGCGTCAGCGCCAAGAACGGGCAAGGAGGGCATGGCAGCGGGGATTACGAAACGTCTGGGTTTCGTAACTTTACACCGAATTTTTGGTGCACCTTCGCCGCAAAGCCTCGGCAGGAGCGTCGAAGCGGGGCTGGACCCAACATGGGGAGATGGCTGCCGAGCGTCTGCAAAAACTGATGGCCCACGCAGGGCTCTGCTCAAGGCGCCACGCCGAGGACCTGCTGCGCCAGGGAGCCGTGCGGGTGAATGGGGCTGTGGCCCAAGTGGGGGATCGCGCCGACCCAGGCACCGACCGCATCGAAGTGAACGGCCAAGTGCTCGGGCAACGCCCGGCGCCGCTGGTGCTCTTGCTCAACAAACCTGCCGGGGTGCTTTGCAGCTGCGACGACCCCGAAGGGCGCCCCACCGTGCTCGACCTGCTCCCCGATGAGCTACGGACCGGCCAGGGCCTGCACCCTGTGGGGCGTTTGGATGCGGAGAGCCGCGGAGCGCTGCTGCTGAGTAACCGCGGCGAGATCACGCTCCAACTCACCCATCCCCGCTATGGCCACCGCAAGACCTACCGGGTTTGGCTGCGCGGGATCCCAAACCAGCAGGATCTGGAGCGCTGGGCCGAGGGGCTTCCCCTCGATGGCGTGCCCAGCCAAAAGGTGGAGCTGAAGGTGGTGGAGCAGCGGCCCCAGGCCACCTGCCTCGAGCTGGTGATGGGGGAGGGGCGCAATCGTCAGATCCGCCGCACCGCCGCCGAACTGGGCTACACGGTGCTGGATCTCCAACGGGTGGCCATTGGCCCACTCCAACTCGATGACTTGCCCGAGGGGCGCTGGCGGCGCCTTGATCATCAAGAATGGGATGACCTGACTGCCGCGTTCTGAGCCGACCTCCCGCCCCGACGCGCGCGTTTTTGGGACGCTGGTGGCGACGGCCCAAGGCCGAGGCCATGGCCCAGCAGCCCGATGGCAGCGCGGATCCGCTGATCGATGCTGGGCATCGGCTGCGCCAAGCCCGGGAAGCTCGGGGCTTGAACCTGCGCCAACTGGCCCTGGAAACCCGGATCAGCTCACCGGTGCTTGAAGCGCTTGAGCGCGGCTGGCGGGATCGCTTGCCGGAGGCCACCTACCTGCGCGCGATGCTGCCCCTGCTGGAACAGCATCTCTCCCTCCCCAGCGGCAGCCTTGAAGCCGCCCTGCCCAGCGCCGCCACGACCGCCCAGAAACGGTCCAAAAGCTTTGTGGTGTTCCGGTTCACGCCGGGGTCGATCGATGTGTTCACCACCTGGCAAGGCACCTGGATCTATGCGGTGCTCTGCCTGGGACTGGTGTACGGCCTCAACCTCGAGCAACAGCGCCTGGCCGCCGCAGGCCTCTTAGCCCTGCGCCCGGTGGCACCGCTGGCCGGCACAAACGGCCAAGCCAAGGCTGACGCCAACACCGCCCAAGACCCCAACTCCACCAGCGATGGCGGCGCCAAGGAAAAGCTGGTAAGCCTCTATCCCGATCTGCGCCCCCTCGATCAAGCCTCCCGGGGCCAGGGCCTGCGGCTCCTCGGCCAAAGCAGCCGAGCCGTGGCCGCAGGGGAAACCGGCCAATTGCTGATTCGCCTGGCGCAACCCAGCCAGATCCAGCTGCAAACAGCTGGGGGGCTACGCGTGACCCTGGCTGGCAGCAAGGGGGAACTGCTCTTGCCGGTGACCACCCCCTTTCGGCTGAGCCTCAGCCCCCCTCCAGCTGGCCAATCCCAACCCAGCGGTACGGCCCTGGGCAGCGTGGAATGGAATGGGCAGGCGCTTCAACCCATCGCGGGCCACCGCGATCAATTCGCCTTGCCGCCCAGTGCGCCATCCGCCAACCCTCCGGTGGATCGTCCCCGCCCATAGCGCCCGGCCATCTCGCCAAACCCCTTGAGGGCACCAGCACAGGCCACCAGGGGCTGCTCCAGCCGCCAGGTCCAGTTGCCTTGAGCAGTGCCGGGTGTGTTGAAGCGAGCGCCGTCGCCCAGCTCGAGCAAATCCTGCAACGGCACCACCGCCAGATCGGCCGAGCTGGCCAGGGCCAGCTCCGACAACTGCCAGCCTGGCGCGGTGATCGGGGCACCAACGGCCTGCTCAACACGGGCCCTGGACTCCCCATCCAGGCTCTGCCACCAACCCAAGGTGGTGGCGTTGTCGTGGGTGCCGGTGTACACCACCCACCGGCGCCCGCGGATATTGGCCGGCAGGTAGGGATTGGAGCGATCGCCATCGAAGGCGAACTGCAGGATCTTCATGCCCGGCAGGCGGAAGCCATCCCGGAGCAGTTCCACCGCTGGGGTCATCACCCCCAGATCTTCCGCAATCAGGGGCAGGCGGCAACCACTACGCAACCAGAGCAGCGCCAGCAGCAACCAACCGGGGGAGGGTCGCCAGCTGCCGTGCTCGGCGGTAGGGGCCGAACCGGGCACACACCAGAACGCCGCCAGGGCGCGGAAATGGTCCAGCCGCAGCAGGTCAAACAGGCTGAGCTGACGCCGCAGGCGCTGCAACCACCAACCAAACCCCGTGAACCAATGGCGCGTCCAGCGGTAAACCGGCGTTCCCCAGAGCTGGCCGGTTTCGGAAAAGTAATCCGGCGGCACCCCACTCTGTTGGCTGAGCTCGCCGTTGGGGCGCACGGAAAACAAGGAGCGGTGACACCACACATCGGCGCTGTCGTGGGCCACGTAAAAGGGCAGATCGCCCACCAGACGGACCTGCTCGCGATGGGCCAGCGCCCGCAGCTGCTCCCACTGGCGCTGCAGCTGCCATTGCACCAGGGCTTCTGCCAACAGCGGGGTGGCCTGCTGCTGATCCAGCTGACGAAGCGCCCGGGATTGCCGCTGGGCCAAGGGC
>JBEDHM010000047.1:0-7720 GCA_041174105.1 Cyanobacteriota bacterium
GCAATATACCCATCGGCTTGCACCCCCTTGGGCTGGGCTTGGCCCCTGTGAGCACTGATACAGTCCGCTGCGGCCCATATCAGCTGAGTCGCCGCGGATGTCCATCGGCAAGTTGCTGATCGCCAACCGTGGCGAGATTGCCTTGAGGATCCTGCGCACCTGCCGGGAGCTGGGCATTCCCACGGTGGCCGTCTACAGCACGGTTGATCGCAACGCCCTGCATGTGCAATTGGCCGATGAGGCCGTGTGCGTGGGCGAGGCCCCCAGCAGCAAGAGCTACCTCAACATTCCCAACATCCTGGCCGCCGCCACCTCCCGGGGGGCCGATGCGATCCACCCGGGCTACGGCTTTTTGGCCGAGAACGACCGGTTCGCAGAAATCTGCGCCGACCACGGCATCACCTTTGTGGGGCCGTCGCCGGAAGCCATCCGCTCGATGGGCGACAAATCCACCGCCAAGGCCACGATGGAGCGGGTGGGCGTGCCCACCATTCCTGGCAGCAAGGGCCTGCTGGCCACGCCCCGGGATGCCGCCGCCCTCGCCGAGCGCATGGGCTACCCGGTGATGATCAAAGCCACCGCCGGTGGGGGCGGCCGGGGCATGCGCCTGGTGCCCTCAGCCGCAGAACTCGACAACCTGTTCAAGGCGGCCCAGGGGGAAGCGGAAGCGGCCTTCGGCAATCCGGGGCTCTACATGGAGAAATTCATCGACCGTCCCCGGCACGTGGAAGTGCAGGTGCTGGCCGATCGCCACGGCAACGTGGTGCACCTGGGCGAGCGCGATTGCTCGATCCAACGCCGCCACCAAAAGTTGCTGGAAGAAGCTCCCAGCGTGGCGATCAACGCCGATCTGCGCCGCCAGATGGGTGAAGCGGCCGTGGCCGCAGCCCGCACGATTGGCTACGAGGGCGCCGGCACGGTGGAGTTTTTGGTCGACCGCGGCGGCAATTTCTATTTCATGGAGATGAACACCCGCATTCAGGTGGAGCATCCCGTCACGGAGATGGTCACCGGCGTCGACCTGATTGCTGAGCAGCTCCGCATCGCTGGTGGTGAACCGATCTCGGTCAAACAAGAAGACATCAAGCTCACCGGCCACGCCATTGAGTGCCGAATCAATGCCGAAGATTCCCGCCAAAACTTCCGGCCCTCCCCAGGCAAGATCACGGGCTGGCTACCCCCCGGTGGCCCAGGGGTGCGGGTGGACAGCCACGTCTACACCGGTTACGAGATCCCGCCCTTCTACGACTCCTTGATCGGCAAGGTGATCGTGTGGGGCACCGATCGCAACCATGCGCTGAGGCGTTTGCGCCGGGCGCTGTCGGAGTGCGCGATCACGGGCATCCCCACCACGATTGAATTCCACCTGCAACTGCTGGATCGCCCCGAATTCCAGAGCGGCGACGTGCACACCAAGTTTGTGGAACAGGACATGCTGCCCCCCGGCAAGTAGCCCAAGCCCCAAAGGTGCCGGCTCAGGCCACCAGTCAGGCCACCAGCTGACTGCGGAGCATCACCTGGGTGAGAAGCCCCTGCTGACCCACCACCAGCTCCCGCAGCAGGCTGAGCAGGCCCACCCAGACCACCGGGGTCACATCCACACCGCCAATGGGTTGGATCAACCGGCGGGTGAGGGCCAACAAAGGTTCGGTGGGAACCGAGACCACCCGCATCACGCCGCGGCTGAGGTCGATCTGGGGGTACCAGGTGAGCACGATGCGAAACAGAAACAGCAGCGTCCAGGCTGAGAGCAGCAGGCCCACCAGCAGATGGCCCCAGCCCAACAGGCCGTTGGGCCAAGCGAAGAGGGCGCCTGGGGAGGCCAAGCCGAGCTCCATCGCAAAGGGCGCCGTCACAAAGCTCTAAGCAGTGGGCCTTCGAGCGTAGGAAGTCGTCGTGACTCCCTAGGATCCCCGAGCTCCTGTTGCCGAAGACCTGGCCCCGCCATGACCCCTTCCCTCGCCAACTTTCTGAGCAGCCTCGTCTGGGGTGCCGTCATCGTGGTGGTGCCGATCACGATTGCCCTGGTGCTGATCAGCCAAAACGACCAGGTGGATCGTCGCCTCTGAGCTCCGCCCCTGAATTGCCTGGATCCCTAGAGTGGGTCCATTCCCAAGCCTTCCCAGTCGGGGCGCCAAAAGGGGTGACACGCCGTGGTTAATGCCAGCCTCAATTGGGCCAGCATCGTTGGCATCGTGCTGGCGGTGGGCGGGGCTCTGCTCTATTTCATGCGCAGCTTCAAACCTGCGCTAGCCAGGGATTACGACGTCTTTTTTGCTGCTGTCGGCCTGCTCTGCGGCGGCATCCTGTTCTTCCAGGGCTGGCGCCTGGATCCGATCCTCCAATTCGGCCAGTTCCTGTTGGCTGGTTCGGCCGTGTTCTTTGCTTACGAAAGTGTGCGCCTCAGGGGCGTCACCACCGAGCAAGCGCGCCGTTCCTCCTACTTCGACGACGACGAACCCGTTCCCGCCGGCGGCCCCTATCGCCCCCGCATGGGTGGGCAGCGCTGGGGGGATGACGGAGTTGATCGCTTTGATGAGCCCCAGGGGGTGCGCAGGCGGATCCCCAGCCGCGACCCCGAAGAAGAAGCCGACGACTTTTACCGGCCCAGGCGCAACAGCCGGGCCGCCATCCCCGAGCGGGCTGCCAGCCGCAGGCCCCCTTCCCAAGACGACTGGAGCAGCAGTGATCGGGCCAGTGAGGGCCCAGGGCCTTCGGGTCGTGAGGAAGGTTTTGATCGCAGCCGCTACAGCGCCGGCGGTCGTAGCTCCGCATCTGCTGCCAACGATTTCGGCGCTCGCCGCCGGGATGCTGCCGATGGCCCTGAGTTCCGGCGCGGCAGCCGCCCCAGTGCCACCAGCGACGGCATGCCCCGCTCCACCCGCCGCTCACCAGCCGGGGAGTCCACACCGGGCACCAGCGAGTCAGCACGGCGTGGCCCTGGGGCCATCCCCCAAGGGTCCAGCCCCAGGAGCGCCATGCCCCAGGGCTCACCCATGAGGGGGCCATCGCGCCCAACCGGCAGCCGTGATCCGATCAGCGATGCCGATTTCAGTCCCGTGGCTCCACCGTCATCCACCGGGTCTGGCCCCAGCCCCGAGGGTCCCGCAGGGTCGGCTGGCAGCTCAGCAGCCAGCAACTCACCCAGGCCACGGGATAACAGCTCCCGCTTCGACGACTGAGCTTGCAACAGCGGCGCCATCGCCTGTTCCCGACGGTTTGGCGCCAGAGCTTGCAGCGGCTAGCCCTTGCCCCTGGAGTTCGCTCAGCCTTCAGCCGTGGCGGAGCAGTGGCCCTGGCCCTGGCCCTGGCAGGGTGCGATGGGGGCCTGTTCAACCGCCGCAGCGCTGCCCCCACGGGCTTCCTCGGGGCCCAAAACCGCCAGGATCCGGCCCTTAGTGGCAACGGGCGCCTGTTGGCCACGGTGATCGAGCAGGCAGGGGGAGCCAGCGTGGTGCTGCAGGAGCAACCCGGCGGGCAGGTGATCGGGCTACGGCACCTGCGCGGCCATCAGCCCCAAAGTTCACCCGCCCTGAGCTGGAACGGCCGCTATGTGGCGGCGATCCTGCAGCAAGGTCCCAACCGGGTGGCAATGGTGGAAGATCGTGGCACTGGCAATCTGATCCGCCTGCCCTTACCGGGAGCCTCGGTTCCAATCCGGCTCAGCCTGGCGCCCGATGGCCGTCGCATTGCCTTGGAACTGGTGGAGGGCGGAAGCTCCCGGGTGCAGGTGTTTGATCTGGGCGGCCAACTGGAGCCCGACCAACCCGGCGGCCTGGCCGTCCTCGGGGGCGGGGCACCCCCAAGCGAAACCAACCGATGAGGGGGCCATCGTCCCGAGTCCGCCAGTGGCGACAGGGCGCCTGCCTGGGTGCCATCGCCACCTTGCTGGGGGGGTGCCTGGGGGGCATGCCCGTGCCGATGGCGGGCCTGAATCGCCAATTGGAGATGGCAGGCACCACCCACGATCCGTCCCTCTCCGGGCGCTGGTTGGCCCTGATCCAAGGCCGCGGCGCCCGGGAGCAGGTGATGCTGCTGGATATGGAGCGGCAAACGCCTGTCCCCCTGCCCGGCCTCAACCGCAGCGACGCCCAACCAATCAGCGTCAGCGTCGACAGCACAGGGGAACGGCTAGCCGTGGTGCGTCAGCGGGAGGGGCGCACCGAACTGGTGCTCTATCGGCGCTCGCTGATGAGCCTGCAACCCATCCCGATGCAGCCGGAGGGGGTGCCGCGGCGCGTGAATCTCAGGGCCGATGGGCGGCAGTTAGCCGTGGAGGTGAGCCGCGATGGGCTGTGGCAAATCGACCTGGTGGACCTGCCCTAGGGCACCAGGCCAGCCCAATGCAGGAAAGTGTCACCACTGATCGCTTCGATCACCAGCACAGCCACGAAGCCCACCATCGCAAAGCGACCATTCACCCGCTCGGCGTAGCCACTCCAACCGAATTCCGGCACATCGCCCGTGGTGGCACTGGTCATGGGGGTGGTGGCAGAAGGGATCGGCGATTCAGCAGGCGTTTCAGTTTGGGGTTCAGAGGGTGGCTCGCTGGCAGCTGGGGTTGTCATCGGATCAGGCACTTCGGATCAGGCACTTCGGATCAGGCATGGCGGCCCACGTCGTAGCCCGCCGCAGGCAGCAGGCGCCAACGGCCGGTGCCATCGAGTTCGAGCACGGTGTCGTGGAAGGCCGTCAGCGTAGGCCGATGCCCCACGCTGACAAAGGCCATCTCACGTTCGGTGAGCAGGCCGTAGAGATGGCGCTCCGTGGCCACATCCAGGGCGCTGGTGGCCTCATCGAGCACCACGAAGCGCGGTGAGTTGAGTAGCAGCCTGGCGAAGGCCAACCGTTGCTGCTCGCCCAGCGAGAGCAAGCGGGGCCAATCCTGGTTGATCGAAAGGTCGGGATAGCGCTGCACCAACTCACTCAGACGCACCTGCTCGAGCACATGGCGCAATTGCTCATCACTGAAGCGATCGCTCTGGAGCGGGTAACAGAGCTGATCCCGCAGGCTGCCCAAAATCATGTAGGGCTTCTGGGGGATGAACAGCAGTTCGCCGATGGCCGGACGCTCCACACTGCCCGCCGCCGGCTCCCAGAGGCCACTCACCATCCGCAGGAAGGAGGTTTTGCCGCAACCGGAAGGCCCCACCACCAGCACCCGTTGCCGCTGGCTTACCTCGAGGTTGAGATCCCGCAGCAACACCCGATCGCTCTGGGGGGGCACCAGATCGGCGTGCCGCACCAGGATCGATTCACTTGGAGCCCGATGGGTCGCCTCTGCCGAGGCAGCGGCCGCTAAGGCGGTGGTGTCGGCCTTGGCATTGATCTCCTCCACCTTGCCCTGGAAGCCCTCCAGACGGCTGATGGAGGCAGAAAAGGCAGCCAACTGCTCGATATTGGCGACGATGAAACTCAAGGAGGAAAACACCTGGGCAAAGGCAATGCCCGCCTGACTAAAGACGCCGAAATCAACTTCTTTGAGGAAATAAATGGGCGCGATCACCAGCCAGGGCAGGAAGCGCGAGAAGTAGTCATAGGAGCGCTTCACCACATTGATCGCCGCGGTCCAAATGATCAGGCGGTCGTAATTCACAATCGCCTGATCCAGGCGTCGATTCACCTCCTTGGACTCCTGCTCTTCGCCCCTATAGAAAGCAATCGACTCAGCATTATCACGAACATGCACCATGCCGTAACGGAAGTCGGCCTCAAGCCTTAATTGGGCGTTGTTGAGGAAGACAAGCCTGCGGCTGATGAACACCACCAGGGCCGTACCCAAAACAGAGTAGGCAAACAGAATGCCCGCCAGACTCTTGCTGATACTCCAGAGAATAATGATAAAACTGAAGAACGTGAGCAGGGCCTCAATGATGCCGACGCTCACCTCCAGGCTGGTACCGGTAAAGCTTGCCGTGTCTTGGGTGATCCGCTGGTCAGGGTTGTCAATTTCACCGCCCGTTTCATCGTTCGGGTTGATCAGATAGTACGCTCGATTCGACATATAACGATCCAACAGCCGCTCACTCAGCCATTGGCGCCACAGCAGGCCAAGCTTGGGAATGAGATAGGTCTGCAGGCCCCGAATGGGCAGGGCAAGCACCAAACAGAAGGCGTAAATCGCCACAATCTTCCAGAAGCCCGTTTTGTCATAGGCCACCAGGGCGTTATCCACATTGCGGGCGATGTAGCTGATGCCCACATTGATGGCATTGATCACCAACACCAGCAGGGCAATCGCCCCCAACAGCAGCCAGGGAACCCAGCGCCGCTGGCGCAACTTGCCGCGGAAACTGGCAAACACGGCCAGTCCCGCCGCAAACAGCACCATCACCGTTACCCCCCAGGGTCCCTTCCAGATCGCCGCAACTTGCTGGGGAACCCCAGGCAAAAAGCGGCTTTGCAGCTCAGGGATCCAGGCCCCTGTGGCTCCCACCAATGCCGTGAGCAGCAGCAACGTGACCCCCACCACCACCGCCAACAGGGCGACCAGCAGCAACAGGAACTGCCAGGCGTTGGTTTCTTCCAACGGCAGGAAGTAGGGCTGGGCCAGGCGCTGCAGCTTGCCGAGCTGGCTGCGGAAAGCCGAAACGGGGTTCATGGGGCTTGTCATCTGCGGCCATTCTCCCTGCCAACCCTTGTGGCCGTGGCTACCCCGGAGGCCAAGCCAGGGGACGGCCTCCGATCACATGCAGATGCAGGTGAAACACGGTTTGCCCTGCTTCAGCGCCGGTGTTGATCACGGTGCGCCAGCTGCTGAGGCCCTCCTGCTGGGCCACCTTGGCCGCCACCAGCAACAGATGCCCGAGCAGGGCCTGATCCTGGGATTCGGCCTCCGAGAGCTGGCTGATCGGCTGGCGCGGAATCACCAGCAGATGCACTGGCGCCTGGGGCTGCACATCGCGGAAGGCGAGGCAGAGCTCATCGCTATAAACCTGATCACAAGGGATCTCCCCCCGCAAAATCCGACCAAAAATCGTGTCGTTGGGGGCAGAGCTGGCCATGGCAGCGGCGATGCAGAAGGGAGCTGATGTGGGACACAGGGGGGTACTAGGGCGGTAGTAACCCTTTGGCGTGATGTTGGCACGGTGCAGCACGGCCGCCCTGCAGGGGCTGGAAGCCCAGGAAGTGGTGGTGGAGGTGGACATTGCCCCGGGCCTGCCTGGTTTGCAGATGGTGGGCCTGGCCGATGCGGCCGTGCAGGAATCCCGCGAGCGCGTCCGCTCCGCCCTGCGCCACAGCGGCCTCAAGGTGCCCCTCACCCGGGTGGTGGTGAACCTGGCCCCGGCCGATCTGCGCAAAGAGGGGCCCAGCTTCGATCTCCCAATCGCCCTCGGCCTGCTGGTGGCCAGTGGCCAGCTGGCGGCAGGCCTGCTGCAGGGGGTTTGGAGTTGCGGTGAACTTGGTCTCGATGGCGGCCTGCGCCCCCTGCGCGGCGTGCTGGCCTTGGCACTCCATGCCCGGCACTGCGGCGCCCGCGCCCTGATCGTGCCCGCCGCCAACGCCGCCGAAGCCCTGCTGGTGAAGGGGCTGGCTGTATGGCCTGCCCCCAACCTTGCAGGGGCCCTCGCCCTGCTGCACGGGGACAAGGCTCCTGAGCTGCCACGGCCAGCAACGCCCCCCACGCCCATGGCGTCGGCACTGGATCTGGGGGATGTGCGGGGGCAACAGCACGGACGGCGGGCCCTGGAAATTGCGGCAGCCGGCGGCCATCACCTAC
>JBEDHM010000048.1:0-2801 GCA_041174105.1 Cyanobacteriota bacterium
TCGCCTGATGCGACGCTCCAGGGAAGATCCAGGCTCTAACTGCCTTAGAGCCCAGATCCCGCTTGCCTTTTGAGAACGCCCCCTGATGGATTCGAACCATCGACCGGCTGCTTAGAAGGCAGCTGCTCTATCCAGCTGAGCTAAGGGAGCAGGCCAGCGCGATGCCGGTCTTGGCGCATTGTGCCAGTGATGCAGGCCATGGCCCCTAAAGTGTTTGGCTGCTTAGCTTGTGCCCCATGGCCGCTCCCCGGCTCAACGACAGCCAGAAGAGCGAGCTGGTGGCTCGTTACCGGGAGGGGCAGACCAGTGCGGCGCTGGCCGATGCCTACGGCTGCAGCGTCAACACGGTGAGCCGCGTGGTGAAAGCGGCTCTAGATCCGGCTGAGTACGCCCAGCTCAAGCAACAACGGGCAAAAGCTGGAGCCCATGCTGCGGCTCCGGAGTTTCCCGCTCCCCGCGAGGAGCCCGTGGCCGTCCCATCGGTGGCGTCGGCAGCCCCAGGCCAGCTGGATGCGGATCCGGGCTTGGCCGATGCGCAAGAGCCCGGAGATGCCACCCACCTGGAGCTGGCGATCGATGATGCCGACGACTTTTCTGAGGATGCCGACTCCGATGGCGACCCCGATGATCTCGATGGCGACGCCGACTTTGCGGCCGAGCAGTTTGTGGCGGTGCCGATCGCCCTGGTGAACTCCAGCCAGGAGCCAGCCCAGTGCCAGCCCCTGGTCGATGCGGCCCTGCCCGCCAGTGTTTACATGCTGGTGGATAAAACCGTGGAGCTTCAGGCCAAGCCGCTCAAGGAGTTTCCAGAACTGGGCCACCTCCCCGCCGATGAAGAGGAGCGCCAGGCCTTGATGGTGTTCTCCAACCCCCGCCAGGCCAAGCGCCACTGCGGTCGCACCCAGCGGGTGATCAAGGTGCCCGATACGCGCATCTTTGAACGCACCGCCTCCTACCTGCTGGCCCAGGGCATCAGCCGGGTGGTGATGGAAGGCAGCCTCTATTCGTTGCCTGGCAGTTGATCGCTCCCCGGGGCTAGCAGGGCCGCACTGCAGCCGCCGCTCAGCACCCCAACCACCAGGGCCAGCCCCACCAAAAAGCCTGCTGGTAGAGGAGCCGTGCGC
The DNA here is from genome assembly GCA_041174105.1 of Cyanobacteriota bacterium. Lineage (GTDB taxonomy): Bacteria > Cyanobacteriota > Cyanobacteriia > PCC-6307 > Cyanobiaceae > Cyanobium_A. The sequence goes on from JBEDHM010000048.1 coordinate 1,125, forward strand.
CCCATCCCCAGGTTGAGGCTGGGACGTTGGTCCAGGTTCTGGGCCCCCAGGCAGAGAATCACCAGCAGCAAGCTGCCGCCCATCAGGCTGGCGATCAGCAGTCGCAGGCGCACAAGCATCGCGGGGTGATGACTGGGAAGGATTGCCTGGATTTTGCCTGGTTATGGGGCGTCTGGCCCAGGGCTGTGCAGCAGCGCATAGAGCTCCCGTTTGCTGTGGCCGCTGCGTTCGGCCAGGGTTTTGGCCGCTTCCCGATTGCTCATCCCGCCAGCCACCAGGCCATCGAGGGCCTGCCGCAGGGCCTTGGGATCAAAGGGCTGGGGAGCTTCAGGCGGGGCCCCGCCCAAAACCAGGGTGCATTCCCCTAGGGGAGGTGTCGTTTGGAAGTGGCTCAGGGCCGCCCGCACCGTGGGGCCCACCTGCTGCTCGTGTTTTTTTGTGAGTTCGCGGGCCACCCGCAGGGGGCGATCCCCCATCACGGCCAGCAGGTCTTCGAGGAGCTCCACCAGCCGGTGCGGCGCTTCAAACAACACCAAGGTGCGTTCGTCGCTGGCCAATTGGGCAAGCCGTTGCCGGCGTTGATTGGCCTTGGCGGGAAGGAAGCCCTCAAAACAGAACCGCCCGCATGGCAGGCCGCTGCTCACCAGGGCCGTGGTGACCGCACTGGGGCCTGGAATGCAGATCACCGTGCGCCCCTGCTGGCGGGCTTCCGCCACAAGGGCTTCGCCGGGATCGGAAATCCCAGGCAGGCCAGCATCGCTGATCACAGCCAGGGCTTCGCCAGCTTCCAAGGCGGCCAGTAATTCGGGTATGCGGCTGGTTTGGTTGTGGGCGTGGAAGCTCACCAGTCGGTTCTTGATGCCCAAGCTGTGCAGCAACAGACCGCTGCGGCGGGTGTCTTCGCAGGCAATGCGTTGCACCCCAGCCAGCACCTGGCGGGCCCGCGGTGAGAGGTCGGCCAGGTTGCCGATCGGGGTTCCCACCAGATAGAGCACCCCCGCGGCGGGTTCGGTGGTTTGCACGGCGCGTGGCTCCTGCACAATGCTGATTCCAGCCCCACCATGATGCCGGCCACCCCTGCTTTGCCCTCCGGGATCACGCTGGAGGCCCTGCTCGCTGAGCTGCGTCGCCTGAGCTGGGGAGCCGCCGACATCCTGCTGGCCTATGGCCGCGGCGAGCAGCCGCCCTATGGATTTCCGATCGCCCTCAGCGTGGACCACGGCGGCGAGGGTCCGGTGAGTGCGGCCGATTTGGCGGTGAACCAGTGGCTGATAAGCGGCCTGGAGGCGGCGTTCCCCGGGGCGGACTGGACCCTGCTCAGTGAGGAAACGGCCAAGGAGCAGTTGGCGGATTTGCCACCCAATCAGGGTTTGGCGGCCGAATGGCTCTGGATCCTCGACCCGCTTGATGGCACCAAGGATTTCCTGCAGGGCACCGGTGAATACGCCGTGCACCTGGCCCTGGTGCACCGCCAGCGCGCGGTGCTGGGGGTGGTGTTGCTGCCCGAACAAGACGAACTCTGGTTCGGCCTGCTCGCAACGGAAGCTGGTCAGCAGGGGCTACAGGAAGGGCAGGGGCCAGCGCAGGGGGCAGGGAGCGCCTGGAGGGAAAACCGCGCTGGGGAGCGGTTCCCGGTGAGCTTCAGCCGCCGCAAGGCGCTTTCGGAGTTGGTGCTGG
>JBEDHM010000049.1:0-5339 GCA_041174105.1 Cyanobacteriota bacterium
CCCCGAGATTGTGCTTCAGCACATGCTGATTGCCGATCCCGATCCCACCCCGCCACCCGAGGGCGTGAGCCTGGTGCCCCCGGCCCCGAAGAAATAACGCCCTTCAGCTCCAGCCCTTCAGCTCCAGCCCTTGAGCCGGTAAGCCAGAAGACCGACGTGTTCCTTCAGGGCCACCGTGCTCAGGTAGAGGAATTCGGCATCGGGCAGCAGGTCTTTGACCACACTGCCGGCTGTGGGCTTGCCGAAGTGCGCCCGATCGGGCAATTGGTAGTCGCAGGCCACGGGGATCACCGCCAGGCCACTGCGGCGCTCAAAGGTGGCCAGCGAGCGGGGCATGTGGAAGGCGCTGGTGACCAGGATCAGCCGCTTCCAGCCGCGGCGATGGCCCAGCTCGCCGATGGCCTGGGCCTCCTCGGCGGTGGTGCGTGAACTTGGGTTGAGCAGGATCTGGTTGGGCTTGAGCCCCAGCTCGATCGCCAGATCCCTGGCCCAGAAGGCTTCCGGTGGAGCGGGATCGGCCGCTGTGAAGCTCACCCGGGCGCCGCTGGCAATGAGCACTGGCGCTTTGCCCTGGCGCACCAGTCGCAGCCCCGTGAGCAGCCTGTCGCCGCCTTCAGCCACTTCCACCGTTTGGCGGGGCGGTAGTTTGGGCCGCAGCCCTCCGCCCAGCACCACCACGGCATCGGCCTGGGGAATGGTTTTGGGGGTGAGGGCGGCACTGCGTTCCTCCAGGCCCCAGATCAACTGGCGGCTGGTGAAGGGCATGGCAAACAGCCACAGCAGGGCGATGCCGCCACCCGATAGCCAGCGCCCCCAGGGGCGAGCCTTGCCGAGCTGGCCGCCTAGCTGCAGCAAGAGCCCCAGGCCCAGTGGATAGAGGGCCAGGGGGAGCAGTTTGCTCAGCAAAAAGGCCATGGCAACAGAAGAGCGAGGCCTAGTCCTTGGGTTCGGGGGCCCGGGTGATCAGGGGGGCTTCGATTTCTTCTTGAAGCGGAGTGATCGCCGCTTCGCGCGAGCGCAGCAGCAATTGGGTGAGCCGCGCAATGGCGCCTTCGCCCAGATCCTGGTCGCTGATGCGATCAAAGGCCTGGCGGTAGAGCTCCTCAAGGTTGGCGATCAACCCTTCGCGCACCTGGCGCATCGCCGAGCGTTGTTCCTCTCTGCCCATGCTGCTGTTGCCTACGGGTGCGTGTGCCCTGAGTCTGCCCGCACCAGCAGATGCAGTGAGAGGTCGTCGTTGGCATCACTCCAGCGCTGGGCGCACCGCCAGCCGGCTGCGGCCGCTAGCTCGGCAAAGGCCTGCGGGCCGTATTTGACGCTGTATTCGCTGATCAGGGTTTCCCCTGCGGCAAAGGTCCAATCGCGACCGGCCAAGCGCACGGTTTGCTCCCGGTCGCTGATCAGGGCCATGGCGATGCGGCTGTGCTCGCTCTGCCAGCGGGCTTGGTAGCGAAACGCCTGGGGATCAAACGTGCCCCCTAAATCGCGGTTGAGTCGCACCAGCAAATTCTTGGCAAAGGCCGCAGAAAAACCAGCCGCATCGTTGTAGGCCGCTTCCAGGCGTTCCACGGCTTTGGGTTGATCGATGCCGATCAGCAGTTGGGCATCGGGGCCCAGCAGGTGGGCGAATTGGCTGAGTAATGCCTGGGCCTGTTGGGGGGTGAAGTTGCCCAGGGAGCTGCCTGGATAGAAGCCAAGCAAGCGTTGGCCCTCCAGCAGCGGGTGGGCAGGTAGCTGATCCAGGGCGCTGTAATCGCAGCAGATGCCGAGCACCGGCACCGTGGGGTATTGGGCCTGGAGGGTTTGGCAGGAGGCCTCCAGGTGCTCCCCGCTGATGTCGAGGGGCACATAGGCCGGGGGTTGGAGCGCCGCCAGTAGGGGGCCCACCTTGCGGGCACTGCCGGCGCCGAATTCCACCAGCACCCCGGGCCCCAGGGCCGCTGCCAGCTCGGGGGCTTTGGCTTCGAGCAGGGCCGTTTCGGTGCGGGTGAGGCCGTATTCCGGCTGCTCGCAGATGGCATCAAACAGCCGTGAACCCTCGGCGTCGTAGAGCAACCAGGCGGGCAGTTGCTTGGGCTGGCCCGCCATCCCCTGGTGCACCAACCGCGCCATATCGGCGGGTTGGGGATGCAAATCGATCAGCATCGGCCAGGAGCACCACTGACTGGTTCAACGCGGTTCACTGGCTCAACGCCATTGACGGCCAGCCGCAGGCCGGAGGCCATCCAACGGCTCCCGGGCGGATAGAAGTTGCGGTAGGTGGTGCCGGCATGGCCTGGGGGGGTGAGGAAACAGCTGCCCTTGAGCACCATCTGGGAGCTCATGAACTTGCCGTTGTATTCCCCCACCGCGCCAGCGGCGGGCTGGAAGCCGGGATAGGGCCTGTAGGGGCTGGAGGTCCACTGCCACAGCACCCCAAAGGCTTGCTGCAGGGCCTGGTTGCCGGAGCTGGCCATCACCTCCCACTCGGTTTCGCTGGGCAGGCGGGCTCCGGCCCAGCGGGCGTAGGCATCGGCCTCAAACCAGCTCAGATGGCGCACCGGGGCCTGGTTCTGGCGCGGTTGCCGGCCCGCCAGGCTGAATTCCCAGTCGCCGCGCCAGTAGCGGGGTGCTTTCCAGCCGTGCTGCTGCACCAGGACCCAGCCTTCGCTCATCCACAGCTCCGGGCGCCGGTAGCCGCCATCGGCGATGAAGGCCGCGTATTCCCCGTTGGTTACCAGTTGGCTGGCGATGGCGAAGGGCTCCAGCCATTGGCGGTGCCGGGGCGCTTCGTTGTCGAAATGGAAGTTGGGGCTGCTGGGGTCGTGGCCGATCTCCACCAGCCCCCCCGGGTGGGCCAGCCATTGGGGGGCGGTGTCCAGCCAGCCTTGTTCGTAGGCGGCTTCCGGTTCGTTGGCGTAGACAGGCTCGAGGGGATTGCGGCTGAAGCCATCGAGCAGATCCATCAGGAGCAGCTCCTGGTGCTGCTGTTCGTGCTGCAGGCCCAACTCCAGTAGGGCGCGCCAGGGTTCCTGCGCCAGCCCATGGGGCGTGAGCGCGGCGACCTCGAGCAGCTGCTCGAGGGCCCGATCCACCCGTTGCCGCCAGGCCAGGATCTCCGCGATCGGCGGCCGGCTCAGCAGGCCGCGCTGGGGCCGGGGATGGCGGGAGCCAAGGGCGTCGTAGTAGCTGTTGAACAGGTAGCCCCAGCGGGGATCGGCGGGTTGAACGTCGCCGAGGACATCCGCAAAGCTGGCTTTGAAAGCCGCGTTCTCGAGCAGAAAGGTTTCAAAGAACCAGGTGGTGTGGCCCAGGTGCCATTTGGGCGGGCTGGCATCGGCCATCCCCTGGAGGCAAAGGTCCTCGGGGGTGAGGGGGGCGATCAGGGAAACGCTGTGCCGGCGGATCGCCTGAAAGCGCGTCAACAGAGCCGTGGCCTGGGTGGCGCTGGAGTTCATGGCTGCAGACATCAACCACCCAAAGTCAGGCCTGACCCTATCGACCTTGCCTACGATCCCGCCACAGCCAATTGTTTGGGCAGACCAGCGCCATGGGCGGCAGTGCGACCGGTATCACCAATGGCTTTGTGGGTGCGGTGGGTCACACCCCCTTGATTCGCCTCCATGCCCTGAGCGCCCTCACCGGTTGCGAGATTCTCGGTAAGGCGGAATTCATGAACCCGGGGGGCTCGGTCAAGGACCGGGCCGCTTTGGGAATCCTGCTAGAGGCCGAGCAGGAGGGGATTCTCCAGCCCGGCGGCACCGTGGTGGAAGGCACCGCCGGCAACACCGGCATCGGCCTCACCCACCTCTGCAACGCCCGCGGCTACCAAGCCCTGATCGTGATTCCCGACACCCAGTCGGCCGAAAAGATTGGCCTGCTGCGCAGCCTGGGGGCGGAGGTGCGCACCGTGCCCGCCGTGCCCTACCGCGATCCCAATAACTACGTGAGGCTCTCCGGACGCATTGCGGCGGAGACCTCTGGCGCCATTTGGGCCAACCAGTTCGACAACCTGGCCAACCGCCGCGCCCACTACGCCAGCACCGGCCCGGAGATTTGGCAGCAGACCGCCGGCCAGGTGGATGCCTGGGTGGCCGCCACGGGAACGGGCGGCACCTATGCGGGGGTGGCCCTCTATCTCAAGGAACAGAACCCGGCGGTGCGCTGTGTGTTGGCCGACCCCCACGGCAGTGCTCTCTACAGCTGGGCCACGGCGGGCGATCTCAGCATGGATGGCAGTTCGATCACCGAGGGGATTGGCAACAGCCGCGTGACTGCCAATCTGGAGGGCGCACCGATCGACGACGCCGTGCGCATCGACGACCAAGCGGCTCTCGACACCATCTATCAACTCCTGTGGCAGGAGGGCCTGTTCCTGGGCGGTTCGGTGGGCATCAACGTGGCCGCGGCCGTGGAAACTGCCCGGCGCCTGGGGCCTGGCCACACGATCGTGACCGTGCTGTGTGACAGCGGCGACCGCTACCGCTCCCGCCTCTATGACGGCGACTGGCTGGCCAGCAAAGGGCTCAGGCAGCCCCAGCGCTCCTTGGTGGAGGCAGGCTGATGGCTCCAACAGCGGGTGCAGTGATCGGCGATCGCTATCGCCTGGAGCAATGCCTGAGCGAAGGTCCGCAGGGCAAGCTCTGGCGCGCCAGCGACCAATTGGCCAGTGATGCCCCGGTAGCCCTGCGGCAACTCGGGCCCGACCAGGATCAGGCCCAGGCCCGCCAACTTTGGAGCCGCGTGCAGGGGGTGCTCCATCCCCAGGTGCCGCGGCTGGGGGGAGCGCTCACCCAGGGCGATCAGCTGTGGTTGGTGCGGGAGTGGCAGGTGGGCCGCACCTACCAGGAGTTGCTCGAGGCCCGCGCTGAGCGCCAGCTGGTGTTCGGGGCGGGGGAAGTGCTGCTGCTGCTGCGGCAGGTGTTGCCGGTGGTGGCTGCGCTCCATAGCCAGGAGCTGGTGCATGGGGATCTTTGCCCGGCCAATCTGCTGCGCCGCGACAGTGACGGTCTGCCGGTGCTGCTCGATTTCGGGCTGGTGTGTGGCAAGGCCTGCGCCACGGCGGGCTATGCCCCGCCCGAGTTGGCCCGGGGGGCTGCGCCAGAGCCCTGGATGGATCTGCACGCCCTCGGGGTGGTGGCGCTGGTCTTGCTCAGCGGCGATGCCCCGGCCCAGTTGTTGGATCCGGTCACCCTTGCCTGGCGATGGCCCGCCTCCCTCAGCGACCATCCCGACCTGCAGGCCCCGTTGGCGCGGTTGCTGGCTAGGGATCCGGGCGAGCGTTTCCTCTCGGCTTCCCAGGCCCTGGCGGCCTTGCAAACCCTGCCGGTGCCAGAAAGTACCGGGCCCGTGCCCCGGGC
>JBEDHM010000050.1:0-3610 GCA_041174105.1 Cyanobacteriota bacterium
CCATTCCACGTTCTGGAGGTCGTCAATGGCTTTTTGCTCATCCGATTCGGCAGCCATCTCAACGAAGGCGAAACCACGCTTGCGGCCGGTGTCGCGATCGAGGGGGAGGCTGCACTTGCTCACGGAGCCGTATTGGCTGAACAGGTGTTGCACATCTTCCGCTTCGGCGTCGAAGGAAAGATTGCCGACGTAAATGGTCATGAACTCAGAAACTATTCAGAAAAAACTATGAATTGATCCGTCGACGGCCCAAGAGAAAGTGGTGAGCTCGCTAGAGAGAAATCTTTGAATCACTGATCACCCTACAGCTTTGGCGCGATCTCGGCGTTTTGGCTAGGGATGGGGGGACCCCTGTTTTGGCCCCATGTCGAAATCCCAGCTCCAGGCTTTCCTGACCAAGGTGGAGGCCAGTCCTGAGCTCAAAGCCAAGGTGGAGCTGGCCGGCACCGCTGATGCGGTGGTGGCTCTGGCTTTGGTGGAGGGGCACGTGTTTTCGGCGGCCACCTGGAACCGCTTGCAGCGCGGCTGAGAAGGTGATTGGCTGAGCAGGTGATCACCCCTCACCCCGCCTGGCTCACCGTGCTGCGCTTCGCCGAGCGCGATGGTTTGCGCTGCGGCGGGCCGGTGATCCTGGCGGGCTTTGTGACCGGCAGCGGTCTGGTGGAGGTGGCGGCCGGGCCCCTGGGCTTGGCCAGCCGCGACATCTGTGTGCTGATGATCCTGCTGGTGTTGCAGCTGGCGGGGCCCCTGATGGTCACCGTGGTGGCCCTGATGCAACTGGCTCCCACCTGGTTGGAGCGGGTGGAGGAGATGGGACCCGGGGTAGGGCGCCTGACCGTACCGGCTGCGGCGCTGGTGGCCCCCCTCCTGCTCACCGTCTTTTTGGTGGCCACGCTGGTGAGCGGTGCGCTGGTGACCCCCCGGGCGGATTTGGCGGGGGAGCTGGGTGATGTGCTCAGTGGCATTCAACTGCGCGATTTGCTGGTCACCTGGCTGCGCACCAGCGTGTTTTTCGCGATCATTTGCGCCTGGTGTGTGCGGCGTTGCCGGCTTGGCCTGTGGCGTCAGGTGCCCCAAGGGGAGATCGTGAGTGAGTTGTTGAACCACGGCATCGTGTTGATCCTGCTGCTCAAGCTGGTTTGGATCGTCGCCGTCGATCCCATCAACCTGCGGTAGAGCGATGGCAGAGCAGCGCGATCCCGGCAAACCGCAAGACCAGTGGGTGTTTCTGGGAGCCACAGGCTTTCTGTTTGTGGCCCTGGTCATGGGTCTGGCCCGGGAGCAGCACTGGGGCGAGCGTTTTCGGGAGGTTCAGCTGATCGCCCCAACGGCCGCTGGCTTGCGCACAGGCATCGATGTGCGCATCTCAGGCTTGCCGGTGGGCCAGGTGGTGGCCCTCGAGATGCAACCCGATGCCAGGGTGCGCATCCGGATGAACATCGCCGATCGCTACCAGCGCTTGATTGGCCCGAAGAGTGCCGCTACCCAGGGAGTGGATGGCTTTGTGGGGGATCACTTCATTGCCATCAGTCCCGACCCCCAACCCCAGGATCAGGCCCCGTCCCGCAGGCGCGGCGCGGCTCCCTTGCTGCTTCCCTACACCCAGCCGGTCGACATCACCCGCGTGATGGAGCAGTTGGTGACAACCCAGGTGTCATTGCAATCCACCTTGCGCCAGATCAGCAGCATGACCGCCAAGCACGTGCCGAAGCTGGCTGAGGAGGTGAGCCACACCTTGGCCCAGGTGGATCAGCTGTCGACCACGATGAACCGTGAGCTGAAGGTCACGGCCCCCCAGTTGCGCCGCAGCCTGCAAACCGTGGATCGCACCGGCCAAGCGGCCACCCAGCTGATGAACAGCACCAATCCCTTGCTGCCGCCCACGCTTCAGCAGGTGCAGGATCTGGCGAGAACGGCCAACCAGCTGCTGCGCCTGGTGGGGGCGTCGGGTTGGCTGGAGCCGGCGACGCCCCAATCCCAAGTGCAAACCAAAGCCAAAGTTCAACCCAACACCAACGCTCTCCAGCCCTGAGATCCCTATTGGGGAGCCCCGTTGTAGAGCACGTTTTTCACCGTGCGGCCATCGGGTGAAATCAGGATTCTGGTTTGCACCGTGGCGGATTGCTTGTTCGTTTCCCAGCCTGGAGGGCCCCCCAGGAATTGGAACAGGTAGCCATTGGAGTCGCTCTGCACCAGGCAATTGCCGCCGCCCTGGGCATACATGCAATTGGCGGGGAAGTATCGGGTGAGCCCCCCATTCAGCTGTTCGGCCTCCATGCGGGCCAGGTTGGCTGCCCGTATTTGGCTGTGGCTCACCTGGGCCAGCACGGGCTGGCTGAGGGGCAGCCCCAGCGCCAGGCTGGTGGTGAACGAACCCAACAAACTGGCGGCCAGGGTGCCTTGAAACCGGCTGAAGCGCGTCATCGCTGGCGGAGATGGTGATCCCAAAGTAGGCGAATCTTTTGGTTAAGGCAGGCACCATCAGCAGGGGCTGATCACCATGGGCTGATCACCTTGCGCTGATGACCAAGCGCCCATTAGTTGGCCAGGTGCCCCACGCTGCTGAGGGCCTGTCCCAGCAGATCCCCCACCCGCTCCAGTTGCTCTTTGCTGCCCATCACCACCAGCATTTGCCCAGGCGCCAGGCGCACGTCGCTTCCGGGGTTGGCGATCAATCGCGGTGGGCTCTCGCTGGTGCTTGAAATCTCCGGTTCCAGGATCGCCAGCACCAGCGCTCCGGTGCGCCGGCCAAGCTGCACCTCGGCCAGGCTTGATCCGGCCAGGCTGCCCAGATCCTCCCGGTTGGCACTCAGCCGGAATTCCTCCACTTCGCAATCGGATCCCGCCAGCAGATCCATGAAGGTCACGGCCAGGGGCCGCAGGGCCGTGGCGGCCATGGTGCGGCCACCACTGACGTAGGGACTCACCACCTGGTCGGCCCCCGCCAGGCGAAGCTTGCGCTCGGCTTCTTCGCTATCGGAGCGGGCGATCAGGCGGCAGTGGGGCGCCAGGCCCCGGGCGCTGAGCACCACGTAGAGGTTGGCCGCATTGCTGGGCAGTGCGGCCACCAGGGAGCGGCAGCGGTGAATGCCGGCCTCGAGCAGGGTTTCATCGAGGGTGGCATCGGCCATCAGCACCGGCAGTCCGCTGTCTTCGGCGGCCTGCCGGCGATCCGCGTCCATCTCCACCACCAACAGTGGCACCCCTTCGCGGGCGAGCTGTTCGCCGATTTCGCGGCCGATGCGGCCATAGCCGCAGAGGATCACATGGTTGTGCATGGTGGAAAGCCAGCGGATGAAACGGCGTTCGCGCAGGCGCCGGAAATAGCCGGATTCAGACAGGCCCAGGATCCCCTGGATGGTGAATTGCACCACCACCAGGCCACCCACCAGCGACAGGGTGGTGACCACCCGACCTCCGCCGCTGAGCACCAGGGTGTGGGAATCGCTGAACCCCATGGTGCTGAGGGTCATCAGCACCATCCAGTAGCAATCGCCCCAGTCCCAGCCTTCGGTGAGGCGATAGCCCAGGGCCGCCGCGTTCACCAGCACCAGCAGCGCAAACGGGGCTTGCCAGGGTCGCAGCAGCTGGCGCGATGGGGGGCGGCGGC
>JBEDHM010000051.1:0-3992 GCA_041174105.1 Cyanobacteriota bacterium
GCTCAATCTGGGTGGCGGTGGCCGCCAGGTCCAACGGGCTGCTGATCGTGACCAGACCATCGAGGGCCTGGGGTTGCTCCTTGAGGGCATTGAGCAGCATCGTGCCCCCCAGCGACAGACCCACCCCCAGCAGAGGGCGCCCGGCTGCCAGCTGTCGCGCCTGGAGCAGCACCGGCAACAGATCGGTGTTGCAGCGCGCCGCATAGGTGCCAGGAGCCAGGCTGCGGCCGGGTCCGGCTCCCCGCAGGTTGAGCCGCAACACCGCAAAGCCTGCTGCCTGCAGGTGAAACGCCAGCCGCCGCACCCCCGGGCTGGCACTACTACCCCCCAGACCATGCAAGAGGAGCACCCAGGCTTTGATCGGGCGATCGATCGGGAGATCCTGCAGGGCCAAGAGCTGGTGCCCTGAGCCAACGGCTAAATGGCCAGGGCCAACAGCCTGGTGGCCAGGGCCAACAGCCAGAGCAATCGGCTGGCCCCGCTCGGGGGGCAGGGCCAGGGGCCGAAGCGTGTCGCGCAGGGTTTGCAGATCGGGCCCGAGCCAGGGCCAGCGCTGCTGAAACGGCTCCAGCAGCACCTAGGCAGGCACCTTGGCCGCCTGCTTGGCCTCAGCGCCCGCAGGGGACTTGCCCACGCCCATACCCCGCAATTCACTGAGCAGGCCATTCAGCACGGCCTTGGCATCCCCAAACACCATGGCGGTTTGGGGCAGCTCAAAGAGGGCATTGGCAATGCCGGCGTAGCCAGCCCCCAGGCTGCGTTTCACCACAAACACCTGGCGGGCCTGGTCCACCTCAAGCACGGGCATGCCGTAGAGCGGACTGGTGGGATCGGTCTTGGCATCCGGATTCACCACGTCATTGGCCCCCAGCACGATCACCACATCGGTGCGGGGAAACTCGGGGTTGATCACGTCCATCTCCAGCAGCTGCTCGTAGGGCACGTCAGCCTCGGCCAACAGCACATTCATGTGCCCTGGCATCCGACCGGCCACCGGATGGATGGCATAGCTCACCTCCACCCCATGGGCCTCGAGCAATTTGGAGAGTTCCCGCAGGGAATGCTGGGCCTGGGCCACGGCCAGGCCATAGCCCGGCACAAACACCACCCGCTCGGCCTGCTCCAGGGCCATGGCACATTCTTCGGCGCTGCAACTGGTGATGCGGGTGTAGCCAACCTCGCCATCGGCAGCCCCTGCACCGCCTGCACTGGCGCCCAGCGCACCGCCAAACAGCACACTCACCAGCGAGCGGTTCATGGCCGTGCACATCACCTGGGTAAGGATCAGGCCGGCCGCCCCCACCATCGCTCCCGCCACGATCAACAGCTGGCTGCCCACCACAAAACCGGCTGCCGCGGCGGCAACGCCGGAATAGGAATTGAGCAGGGAGATCACCACCGGCATGTCGGCACCACCGATCGGCAGGGTGACCCCAACCCCCAGCAGGGTGGAAGCCCCCAACAGCAGCCAGAGGGCCCAGCCATTGGGCTCCAGGGGCAAGCCAATGGCACCAGCCAGGCAGAGGGCCGCCAGGCCCAGGTTCACGCCATGGCGCAGGGAACTCTGGGTCCAGGCGGGGGTATCCAGCCAGCCCTGCAACTTGGCCATCGCCACGATCGAGCCGCTGAAGGTGATCGCCCCCACAAACACCGAAATCACGATCGAGATGCGCGCCACCCAATCCGGTTCAGCGCTCTGATACAGCGCCACCCCCAGGGCCACCAGCAACGAGGCCATCCCGCCACAGCCATTGAACAAAGCCACGGTTTCGGGCATGGCAGTCATCGGCACCCGCTGGGCGGTGACCAGGCCTGCCAAGCCACCCAGGGCGGTTCCAGCTGCAATCCAGAGCCAGGCGGTTGGACCTGGCTGCAACTGCACCAGGAGCCCCACCACCGCCAGCCCCATGGCCAGGGCCGCCAAACCATTGGCGGAACGGGCTGAACTCACCTTCGAGAGGCCCTTGATGCCAAGAGCCAACAACAACACCGCCACCAAATCGATGGCGTAGGGAACAACGTCGATCAGGTTCATCTCAGCTGGCTGTGCGGTTGGCTTTGGGTTTGCGCGCGAACATCGCGAGCATGCGATCGGTCACCAGGAAGCCACCCACCACGTTGTAGAGGGCGAAGCCCAGCGACAGGGCCCCGAGCACCAACAGGGCCTGGTTGCCATTGGCCTGGGCAATCAGGGTGAGGGAGGCCAACACCGTGATGCCACTGATGGCATTGGCGCCCGACATCAACGGGGTGTGCAGGGTGGGGGGCACCTTGCCGATCAACTCCAGCCCCAGGAGGCTGCCGAGCAGCAGCACCCACAGGGCTTCACTTAGGGCGCTCATGGCAGTCCTCCAGAGACAACATCAAGGCGACGGCACTGGCCGCCATGGGTCAGCAGGCAGCCCGCCACGATTGGATCGTCGAGATCCAAGGCAAACGGGTCCTGCTCGGGCCGGGCCTCCACCACCAGGTGCTCCATCAGGGCAGCGATGTTGCGGGCATAGAGGGCGCTGGCGTGGTTGGCCACGCTGCTGGGCAGGCCATCCCCGCCGATCAGCTGCACCCCGTTACGCAGCACGGTGGTACCTGGCTGGGTACCAGCGCAGTTGCCCCCCTGGGCCACGGCCAAATCCACCACCACCGAGCCCGGGCGCATGCCATCGAGCATCGCCTCGTCAATCAACAGCGGCGCCCGACGTCCGGGCACCTGGGCGGTGCAGATCACCATGTCGGCCAGGGCCAATTGCTCCGCCAATTGCTGGCGCTGGGCTGCCAAAAAGGCCTCCGTGGCGGCCTGGGCATAGCCGCCCGTCTCCGCAGGGCGTTCCTCCTGCTCAGGGGGGGAGAGGAAGCGGCCCCCCAGCGATTCCACCTGCTCCTTGGCGGCGGCGCGCACATCACTCACCACCACCACGGCCCCCAGGCGCCGGGCCGTGGCCAGGGCCTGCAATCCGGCCACCCCAGCCCCCAGGATCAGGGCCCGGGCCGGCTGGATCGTGCCGGCTGCTGTCATCAGCATGGGCACATAGCGATCCAGGCTGGAAGCCGCCAGCAGCACCGCCTTGTAGCCGGCGATGTTGGCCTGGGAGGAGAGCACATCCATGCTCTGGGCCCGGCTGATCCGGGGCAGCAATTCGAGGGCCAAGGCCGACACCTGGCGGGCGTTGAGCGTCTCCACCAGAGGGGTTGCCCCATAGGGGGAAAGCAAGCCGGCTAACAGGGCCCCGGGCTTCAGACGGGCGAGAGATTCGGGCGCCGGCGGGTTCACGCACAACACGGCATCCGTGCGGACCCAGGCCTCAGGGTGACTACTCACCAAGGCTGCCCCGGCGGAGCGGTAGTCGTCATCGGCATAGCCAGCGGCCTGGCCAGCCCCCTCTTCCACATGCAGGGAAAGCCCACGGGCCGATAACCGCTTCACGGTTTCTGGCGTTGCGGCCACCCGTTGCTCCCCGGGATCGCGCTCTCGGGGAATCAGCACATCAACCAATGCACGCCCTCATCCAATGGTTCTATTTGGAGCAAAGCTGGAACCAGCGGCAATGGAATGGCGGGTTTTGTGCGCAGTTGCCCACCGGAGAGGAGCCTTCGGCTAGGACCCACGGGCTCCGAAGCCGATCAGATCGCGCTCAAAACAGCGGCAGCAAGTCCTGCTCCACGCAGGTGGCCTGGGGCAAGGCCCCCTGAAACCGCAACAGGCGTGCGCGCAAAATCATGGGGTCGATGTCACACTCCAACCGCCAACACGCCTGGAGGTGGCACCGTTGCTGGGCAGCGGAGCGCGCCCAGGGCTCCGGATCGGGAGATGACCGTGCCATGGCCGAACTGCATTCGAGAGGCTGGCCCGAAGTTAGGCACGTTCTGAGCGCTGCCCATAGGCCACAACACTCAATGCAGATCTCCCCAGCCCTCTCCTGGCAAACCGCACTGGCCTTTCCTGCTTGATGGCATCGCCCTCCTTTGACCTGGGCCTGAGGCGCGCCGTGGCCCCC
>JBEDHM010000052.1:0-3828 GCA_041174105.1 Cyanobacteriota bacterium
CCCACCAGCAGGAACAACAGCGCGGAGATCAGTCCGTGGCTCACCATCTGGAATTCGGCCCCCAGCAGGGCCACCGGGGTGGCGGCCGCCCCCGCTAGCAGCACATAGCCCATGTGGCCAACCGAGCTATAGGCCACCATCCGCTTCATGTCGCGTTGGGCAATGGCCGCCAGGGATCCGTACACCACCGAAATCGCTGCCCAGATGGCCAACCCCGGCGCCAATTGGGCCCAGGCCTCGGGGAACAGCCCCATGCCAAACCGCAGAATGCCGTAGGTGCCCAACTTGAGCAGTACCCCAGCCAGCAGCACCGATACCGGCGTGGAGGCCTGGGTATGGGCGTCGGGTAACCAGGTGTGGAAGGGCACCAGGGGGAGCTTGATGCCAAACCCCACCAACAGGGCGCCCAGCAGCACCACCTGGGATCCCAGCCCCAGCCGTTCGCTGGTGATGGGGGTGAGACTGAAATCCACCGAGCCGGTGAACAGGGCCAGCCCCAGGAAGGCCCCCAGGATCAACATCCCGGAGACCGCGGTAAAAATCAAAAACTTTGTGGCGGCATAGGCGCGCTCACTGCCACCCCAGATCGAGATCAACAGCCACAGCGGAATCAGTTCCAACTCGTAGAAGAGGAAGAACAGCAGCAGGTTTTGGGCCAGAAACGCCCCATTCACCGCTCCGCTGATCAGCAACAACATCGAGAAATAGATGCGCGGCCGCTTGCTGAAGTCGCGGGTGCACACGGCCGACACCAGGGTGAGGGCTGCGTTGAGCACCACCAGGGGAAGGGATAGCCCATCCACCCCGAGGTGGTAGTCGAGACCGATGCTGGGAACCCAACGGTGGAGTTCCTCGAGCTGCATGCCTGCTGCCCCCGGCTCAAACACCAACAGCACGGCAAGGCTGGCGACCAGTTGGGCGCCAAGCAGGGCAATGGTGATGGTGCGCAGGCGGCCAGGGCTGGGTTCGCCCGGCCAGAGCAACAGGGCAAACGTCCCCAGCAAGGGAATCGCCAACAACACCGACAACCAGGGCAGGCTCATGGGTGGGGCGCCTCCCCGAGGAGCCAGCTGAGGGAGCCCAGTAGCACCACAATGGCCACCACCACGGTGAGCACATAGCTCTGCAGCTGGCCGCTCACACCGAGCTTGAGGCCGTCGGCGCTCTGGAGGGAGAGCTTGCCAATGCCGTTGACAAAGCCATTGACCACCTGCCGATCAAAGCCACTGGTGAGGCGAGCCAATCCGGCAATGAAGGCCACGATGGTGGCTCGATAAATTTTTTCGGTGTAGAAATCCTGGGCCAACAAATCCTGGATTCCCCGCAGGGGTTGGCCGATGGAGCGCGACCAGAATTGGTCCAGCCGAATTTGGCTGCCGATGCCGACCCCCACCAACCCCGAGGCAGCCACCGCCGCAGCGATCGGTGCAGAGAAGGCGCCAATGCCTGGCACCGGGTTGATGCGAGCCATCAGCAGGGGGGTGACCAACACCAGCACCGTGAGGCTCACCATCGGCAGGGCCATCAGCCAATTGACCTCAGGGGCCCGCTTGGTTTTGGGTTTGGCTGCCCCAAGGAACACCGAACGGAAAACCCGGGTGAGGTTGAGGGCCGTCAACAGGTTCGTCACCAGAAAGACTCCGGCAAAGAAGGGTTGTTGCTCCCAAAGGGCTTGCACGCCCAAACCAAAACACCAGTAGCAGCCAAAGGGCAGCAACCCCACCAGCCCGGCCGCCGCCACCAGGTAGGCGAGGGTGGTGGCGGGCATGCGATTGCCAAGGCCACCGAGTTCGGTGAGGTCCTGGCAGTTGGTGGTGGCAATCACACTGCCCACACTCATGAACAGCAGTGCCTTGGCCAGGCCATGGGCAAGCAGCAGCAGCAGGGCAATCCCCGGTTGTTGCAGGGCGATGGCGATGAAAACCAGGCCCAGATAGGAGCTGGTGGAGTAGGAAAACGCCCGCTTGAGATCCACCTGGGCCAAGGCCACCAGGGCACCGGCGACGGCGCTGATCGTGCCCACCACCAGCAGCACCGTGGTGGCGATCGGTGAGAGCCGCAGCAGGGGCATCACTTTGAGGAGCACCAAGGCCCCCGCCGTCACCACAACGGAATTTCGCAAGATCGAGGCTGGATTTGGACCCTCCATGGCTTCATCGAGCCATTGGTGCATGGGGAACTGGGCGCACTTCCCCATGGGGCCGGCGATGAGGCCGAGCCCCACCAACGTGCCCGCCAGCGAGCTGATTTGGCCTGTGCTTTGGGCCTCGGCCGACCATTGGTAAAGGTCGGTGAACTCCATGGATCCAGCCCAGGCCGATAGGGCAACCACGCCCATCAGCAAGAGCACATCGCCCACCCGCTTGGTGAGAAAGGCGTCCCGGGCGGCGGTCACCACCAGCGGTTGGGCGTACCAAAAGCCCACCAACAAATAGGTGGAAAGGGTGAGCATTTCCAACAGGAAATAGCTCATCAGCAAATTGCTGCTCAGCACCAAGCCACTCAGGGCCCCTTCAAAGAACCCCACCAGGGCGTAGAAACGCGCCAAGGACCATTCCTTGTCGAGATAGCCCAGGGCAAAAAACTGGGCAAACAGGCTCATCAAGGTCACCAGTTCGAGGGCGGCCAAGTTGGTGAGCGAACAATCAAAACCAATCTCAAGCTGCAGATCGGCTGCTGAAAACCAGGCAAAGCTCAGGTGTTGGGGCCCGCCCTGCCAGATCTCCAGCGTCACCAAGCTGCCGTGAAGAACCGCCAGCAGCGTGACCAACAGATTCAGATAGGCCGCAGGCCTGGGGCCATTGCGTTTGATCCAGCCAACGGCCCAAGGCAACGACAGCACCATGCCGCCAAATCCATAGAGCGGGATCAGCCAGACCAGCTGAATCGGCAGTGGAAGGGAGGTGCTCAAAGGGGTTGGCAATGGCTGCGGAATCTAGGCAATCCGCAGCGAAATCAAGGCCCGCTGGGAAACGGGCTGGGCTGGGGTTTCCAAGGGCTGGGCCGCCTTGCCTAGAAGGTGGCCCGTTCCCCTTGGGCTGGGTGGGCACCACCCAGGCTTTGCAACCAGCTGCGGAGCTCTTCGCCGTGGTGTTGCTCCTGCTGGAGCAAATCTCGGAAAAAGGCTTCGTTGCCGGTGTCGCCGATCAACACGCAGAACCGGGTGGCTTCGGCGTAGTGGTTGATCAGGTCGTGTTCGAGCTGGGCGTTCTGGCGCAGCAGGCCCACCAGATCACTGGCATGGGTGGCTGCCCTCAGCTGGGAGGCAGCGGGGGCAACCCCCAGGGCCAGCATGCGCTTCACGATCATCTCGGCGTGCTGCATTTCTTCCACCGTTTCGTGGCGGAAGCGGGTGGCAGCATCGCCATCCCCCCAAAGCTCCACAAGGGAGGCCTGGGTCATGTACTGCTGAACGGCAGACAGCTCAAGGCTGAGGGCGCGACCGAGGTAACCCAGGACGCGCGGATGAACGGCGCCCATGGGAATCAGAGACGGCGGGTGGTCGCCGTGGCAATCAGGGCAGGCTCCACTTCGCTGTGGGGACGGGCAATGATGTGGGCCGCCACCAGGCCATCACCCACGCGTTCGCAGGCATCAGCGCCAGCACGAACGGCGGCGTTCACGGCACCGGTTTCGCCACGCACCATCACAGTGACATAGCCGCCGCCGACGAATTCCCGGGCAATCAGGGTCACTTCGGCCGCCTTGGTCATGGCGTCAGCTGCCTCGATCGCAGGCACAAGGCCGCGGGTTTCGATCATGCCGAGGGCGATGCCCTGAATGGAAGAAGCCATGGCGTTGCTGCTGGAGGGGTTGGAGGGACGGGAA
>JBEDHM010000053.1:0-5693 GCA_041174105.1 Cyanobacteriota bacterium
GCCCATGGGTCTCTCACCACATGGGGCAGCCCGAACCCCAGCCCCGCCGGTGCCAGCCCATGGGTCCATACCCTGCGCCGTCGGTTGATGCCTGGCGTCGGCAACCCTCCAGCGCCTCCGAGCTGGTAGCCGCCTCCACGCAGCGCCTGCTCTGATCAACCCATCGCTGTTGCTGCTCGAGTCGCTGCAGCTCAGCGGCCCTGCGGGTTGAAAAAGGTGGGGTTCCGGTGGTGGCCTGAGCCCGCACGGGCGCCCCGACCAAGCCTCCAGACCCAGCCACAACCAATCCCAGAAGGGCCGGTAACACTGGCTTCGATCGCCATAAACGTGGCAACAACCTGAACAGCCCCATGGCGAGGACCCATCACGCAGAGACCTTTCCGGCCTAGCCGAGCTCAGGGCAGCAGGGGCGCCGCCTGCGCCCAGAAAAGCCCAACTGCGGCCGATCACCCATGGACTGCGGCACGCTGCAGCGCCCCAAATTCCCTCGCTATTCAGGGGCAGCCACCGACTGCCCCAATTCCTCCCGCAGGCGCCTGATCCGTTGCAACAGGCGCAGGCGCCGGCTGCGGGTGGTGAGGGTGAGAAACAGCCGCAAGGGCAGATACACCAGGGCCATCACCACCCCTAGCGCGGCGATCAGACCAAAAATGTGGGCATTGGCCGTGGAGACGGGCGCCAGGGTGACGGCATCACCGGCTTTCTCGAGGGCACTCTCCAGCGCCGTACCCAGGGCCGACTGCAGCTCATCATCCATGGGCAAACGGTACCGAAAGTGACTGGCTTTTGCTGATCCCGTGCTGGGCCCCAGATCCCAACCGGCATGGCCCAGGCGAACCCAAGGGGCGCGCGATCGGGCGGCGGGATTCGGCTATCCCCACCAGCACCCAGATGCCCTGGCCAGGGTCCCTATGGGAACCTGTGGAAACGTGCCTACCCAGTTCAACCTTCCATGGCCAAGCTGATCAGCTTCTCGGACGCCTCCCGCGCAGCCCTGGAGCGCGGGGTCAATGCCCTGGCCGATGCCGTGAAGGTCACCATCGGGCCCAAGGGGCGCAATGTGGTGCTCGAGAAGAAATTTGGCGCCCCCGACATCGTCAACGATGGCGTGACGATCGCCAAGGAGATCGAACTCGAGGATCCCTTTGAAAACATTGGCGCCAAGCTGATCCAGCAGGTGGCCAGCAAAACCAAAGACAAAGCCGGCGATGGCACCACCACCGCCACCGTCTTGGCCCAGGCCCTGGTGCGTGAAGGCCTCAAAAACGTTGCCGCCGGTGCCAACCCGGTGGGGGTGCGCCGCGGCATGGAACAAGCCACGGCCGCCATCGTGGCGGGCATTGCCGAGCGCTCCCAGGCGGTCGCCGGCGATGCCATTCGCCAGGTGGCCACGGTGAGTGCCGGCAATGACGAAGAAATTGGCCGCATGATTGCCGAGGCCATGGCCAAGGTGAGTGCCGATGGCGTGATCACCGTGGAGGAATCCACCTCCCTGGCCACCGAGCTGGAGATCACCGAAGGCATGGCCTTTGATCGCGGCTACAGCTCGCCCTATTTCGTGACCGACCAGGACCGGCGCGAATGCATCTTTGAAAATGCCCTGCTCCTGATCACCGACCGCAAGATCAGCGCAATCGCCGATCTGGTACCGGTGCTGGAAGCCGTGGCCAAAACCGGCAAGCCGCTGCTGATCCTCTCGGAAGAAGTGGACGGCGAAGCCCTCGCCACCTTGGTGGTGAACAAGAACCGGGGCGTGTTGCAGGTGGCCGCCGTGCGGGCGCCTGGCTTTGGCGATCGCCGCAAGGCCATGCTGGCCGACATCGCCATCCTCACCGGCGCGACCGTGGTGAGCGAAGACCAGGCCATGACCCTCGACAAGGTCACCTTGGCGGATCTGGGCAGCGCCCGCAGGATCACGATCACCAAAGACAGCACCACGATTGTGGCCACAGGTGATCACCAGAACGCCGTAGCCGACAGGGTTGCCGCCATTCGCCGCGAGCTCGACAACACCGACTCCGATTACGACCGCGAAAAGCTCAATGAGCGGATCGCCAAACTGGCCGGTGGTGTGGCCGTGATCAAGGTGGGTGCCCCCACCGAAACCGAACTCAAGAACCGCAAACTGCGGATCGAAGATGCCCTCAATGCCACCCGGGCGGCGGTGGAAGAGGGAATCATTGCCGGCGGCGGCTCCACCCTGCTCCAACTGGCCGGGCGCCTCGAACCCCTGGCCGCCGCCAGTCACGGTGATGAGCGCACCGGCATCGAGATTGTGAAGGCTGCCCTCAGTGCACCTCTGCGGCAAATTGCCGCCAATGCGGGAGCGGATGGGGCGGTGGTGGCCTCCGAAATCGAACGCCAGGGGAAGGGCTTCAATGCCCTCAGCGGAACCTATGAAGATCTGCTGGCCGCTGGAATTCTCGATGCCGCCAAGGTGGTGCGTCTTGCCCTGCAGGATGCGGTCTCGATCGCCTCTCTACTGATCACCACCGAAGCGGTGATTGCCGACAAACCCGAGCCCCCTGCGCCGGCAGGCCCCGGTGGGGACATGGGCGGCATGGGAGGAATGGGCGGCATGGGTGGCATGGGCATGCCCGGCATGATGTGATCGCTCCCCTAGGGGCTGCACCGGCCCCTAGGCCAAGGCGGCGACATAGCGACCCACCTGCAGATCAACGCCGGTGATCGCCGTGCCAACCACCACGGCATCGGCCCCCAGGGTGAGCGCACGACGGGCCTGTTCAGCCGAGGCGATGCCGCCTTCGCAAATCAACGCCACACCTGGCGGGAGCTGATCCCTCAGGCTGGGCAGCAGATCCCAGGCGGGGGGCTGGAGCTCAGCGGTGGCTTCGGTGTAGCCGTAGAGGGTGGTGCCCACCCAACAACAACCCAGTTGGGCAGCAAGCAGACCACCGGCAATGCTGTCGCAATCGGCCATCACGGGGGCGCCGAGATCCTGGGTGGCCCGGCGGACCAAGTCCTCCAAGGATTCACCCCCAGGGCGGTCGCGCTCGGTGGCATCGATGGCCACCACATCCGCCCCAGCCGCCCAAACGGCCCGTATCTCCTCCCAGCCCGGGGTGATGTACACGGAACTGCCGGGATAGGTGCGCTTCCACAGACCCACGATCAAGGCATCGGGGCAGCGGCGGCGAACGGCTCCAATGTGCTCAGGGCTCTCCAGCCGCACACCGGAAGCGCCATTGCGCAGGCTGGCTTCCGCCATGGCGGCAATCACATCGGGATGACGCATCGGTGAGCCCTCGGGGGCCTGCACCGACACAATCAAACCCGTTGGCAAGGGAAGCGGATCGGTTGGATTCACGGAAGCTCAGGCGAGTTTGCGATCCAGCAGCGGCCGAATCGCCAGAAACAAGCCAGCGGATAGAACCGCCAAAATCAGCAGACAGCTGCCGGCTGTGAGCTGGCCGTAGGGAGCCTCCAGAACCACCACGCTCAAACCGAACTGGCCGGCATAGGCGGCCCGGATCGGTTCGATCGCCAGGGTGAGGGGATTGAGCGAGGCCAACCAAGCCAGCCAACGGGGCATGAATGACAACGGGGCCAAGGCGGTGCTGGCAAACAGCAGGGGCAGGTTGGCCACAAAAATCACCGCAATCAGCTCGATGTGGCCCGGCAGGGCAAAGGCCAGTCCCAAACTCAGGGCTGTCACCGCAAAAACCAGCAGCACCAAGGTCGTGAGCACCAAGAGCAGGCCAATGCCCCCAGGCCAGCCATAGCCCAACAAGGCTGCTGTGGCCATGATCGCCAGGCTCTGAACCAAGCTCAAACTGGTGATGTAGAGCACCGATGCCAGCACAATCGAGCTCCTCGAGCGCAGCGGCGCCACCAACAGGCGGTTGAGAAAGCCAAATTCCCGATCAAACATCACCGGCAAGCCGGCATTCAGGGCCCCACTGAAGGCAGTAAAGACAATCACCCCAGCCCCAAGGAAACGGCCATAACTGATGCCACCGGGCAGCAGGCCTTCCGGGGCGTTGGCAAAGAGGGCGCCAAACAGCACCAACCAGATCAGGGGTTGCAGCACCCCGGCCACCAAGGTGGATGGCCGACGCTGGAGCTGCACAAACAGACGCTTGGTGAGGGCCAGGGTTTCCTGGCTGATCTCTGCCAGCGCTGAGGATTCAGGGCGTTGGCCCGCAAGCCCCTCGGCCATCGCAGGGCGGGCAAGGGATGGGTTGGGGCTGGAGGGGTTGGCGCTGGTCATCGCATGCTCGCTTTGCGTTCGGCTTTGGGATCGCGGCTACCGGCCACCTCCAACTCCGCATCCATCAGGGTGCGTCCGGTGGCCTGAAGGTACACATCATCCAGGCTGGGTCGGCTCTGGGCCAGGGCAAAAACCGGCAGGTCGGCCTCGGCCAACTGGCGCCGCAACTGCTCGATCACGCCGTCGTGCTCAATCACCAGGTTGAGTGAATAGCCCTGGGCCTGGTTGACCACCACCTGGCGAACCCCCGCACAGCTCCGCACCAAGGACTGCACCTTGGCGGCTTCTGTGGCATCACTGAATTCCCGCACCCGCAGCGTCAGGCGATCCCCACCCAAGGCAGCCTTGAGCTCGGAAGGGGCTCCTGCGGCAATCACCCGGCCCGATTCAATGATGGCGAGCTGGTCGGCCAGGGCATCCACCTCTTCGAGGTAGTGGCTGCTCAGCAACACGGTGGTGCCGGCGTCGCGCAACTGACGCAACACCTGCCAAATCGCCGTGCGGCTCTCGATATCCAGGCCCACGGTCGGTTCATCGAGCACCAGCACCTGGGGGCTGTGCAGCAACCCGGCCGCCAAATCCAGCCGACGACGCATGCCCCCCGAGTAGCTGCCACAGCGGCGATCCACCCAATCAGCCATGCCGAGCAGGGCGATCAGCTCGGCAATACGCCGATCCCGCTGGCCGCACTCCAGGTGAAACAGATCCCCCTGCAACTCCAGTAATTCGCGCCCCGTCAAAATTTTGTCGATCGCCACCTCCTGGGCCACATAGCCCAAGAGACGGCGCACGCCCCTGGGATCGGCCAGGGCATCCACACCCCCCACCATCACCCGGCCGGAATCGGGGGCCAGCAGGGTGCAGAGAATGCGCAGGGTGGTGGTTTTGCCAGCACCATTGGGGCCCAACAGGCCAAAGAGGCTGCCGGCAGGCACCTCGAGCGTCAGGTCGCTAAGGGCCTGCACCGTGACGCCCTTGGCTGCGGCATAGCGCTTGTTGAGTTGGTGCAGCTCAATCACAGGATTTGCCTCCCAAAGCCCATCAGCGCCGGCACCTCAGAACCAGGCTTCCAATGTAGGCAGTCCCAGCAGGGGGCTGACCATGCGAAGGGCACCCAGCAGCTCAGGGCCCAGGGCTGAGGCCTGGGGCGTGCGAGCCAAAAGGAGCAGGAAGGAGACACCAAACAAATAGAGAATGGACCACCGGAACAGGGCGCGGGCCCGCTGGGGATCGTCTGCCTGTTGGCTTAAGCGGCCCGTGAGCTGCAGCAAGCGGGCATCCATCGGCACCACCAGCAGGCCGTAGAGCAAGCCTCCAGTGGGCAGGGCCCAGATCCCAAGGAGGCTGAAGGCCACCGTGGCCAGGGCGTAGTGGCGAATGGCCCGGGCCGTCACCTGCACCCCCTTCACCACGGGGAGCATGGGGATACCGACGGACCGGTAGTCGTCCTTGAGCAGCAGGG
>JBEDHM010000054.1:0-2502 GCA_041174105.1 Cyanobacteriota bacterium
GATGCGGGGCTTGAAGTGACAGAGGGCGGGGACTCAGGTCCCTGCCCTGCTTCCACTCAGGCCGCGATCAACCAGCGAAGGGGTTGGCGAACAGCAGCACCAGGGCGACCACGAGGCCGTAGATGGTGAGAGCTTCCATGAAGGCCAGGGACAGCAGCAGGGTGCCGCGGATCTTGCCTTCGGCTTCGGGCTGACGTGCAATGCCTTCAACGGCGCCGCCAGCTGCGGTGCCCTGGCCGATGCCGGGGCCGATGGCACCGAGGCCGACAGCCAGGCCAGCGGCCACAACAGACGCAGCGGAGGTGATGGAATCCATGGTGGAGTGGGGGATGGGTGGCGCAAACAGCGCGTAGTGGACCGGGAATCAAACCCTGCGCCTGGGACATCCCGGTGGGATGGGCCCGGAGTGCAACCGGACCTGCGCGCAGGAGATTTAGCAGAGCGAGGGTTGGGCTCCTCTGCCGCGAAGGGCACCTAGTGGTGTTCTTCGTGCACCGCCTCGCCGATGTAGTAGGCGGCAAGGGTGGCAAAAATGAGCGCCTGAATGGCACTGGTGAACAGGCCCAGGAACATGGCCGGCAAGGGCACGATCAGGGGCACCAGGAAGGCCAGCACTGCCACCACCAATTCGTCGGCCAGGATGTTGCCGAACAGACGGAAGGAGAGGGAGAGCGGCTTGGTGAAATCTTCGACGATCTTGAACGGGAGCATGATCGGGGTGGGCTCCACGTAGTACTCGAAGTAGCGCAACCCCTTACGGCTGAGCCCGGCATAGAAGTACGCCAGCGACACCAGCAATGCCAGGGCAATGGTGGTGTTGATGTCGGCGGTCGGAGCACCGAGTTCGCCACTGGGGAGGTGAATCAACTTCCAGGGAACCAGCGCTCCGCCCCAGTTGCTCACGAAGATGAACAGGAACAGGGTGCCGATGAAGGGCATCCAATCGCGATAGGCCTTCTCACCGATCTGCTCGCGGGCCAGATCGCGGATGTAATCCCAAAGAAACTCGAGCAGGTTCTGCACGCCGCGCGGATCCCGCTCCAGCTTGCGGGTGCCCACCACCACCAGGGCAAGAAGGGCGCCAATCACAACCCAGGAGCTCAGGAAAACCTGGCCGTGAATTTTGTAGTTGCCGAGTTGCCAATAGAGGTGTTGACCAACCTCCAGTTCGGCAAAGGGAAGGAACAGGGGCATTGGAGCCAGCAAGGGGAGGTTCGGGGTCGCCGAAGCGACAGAACGGGTGGAGCGGAAGGAGGGGTTGCCGCTGACCTGGGGACCTAGGCCCCAGAACCAGCTGGGCGATCGGCCAGGGCCTGATCCAGCAGGGCCTGGAGGATCACCGCGGGCTTATAGATCAGGAAGCCCAGAAGGGCCGGCAAGATCGAAAGCTGGGGCACCTTGGAAGCGACCAGCACCAAAGCGACAGGAACCAGCAACTGGGCCTTGCTGATTCGGCGGGACTGTTCCCCCAGTCGGGAGACACTGCGGCTGAGCAGCCACAGGTAAAGCAGTCCAGCGATGGCTCCCACCAACAGGCTGAAAGCCGTGGCGAGGGAGGCAACGAACGCTGTGATGGTCACGGCCACTGCCGAAAGCAGCAGGGTGAACAGCAACAGGCGTCGCTGGAGCCGGTAGTAATCGTCCATCCCATTGCTGGGATCGGAACGATTGCTGGGATCGAGCCCAGAGCTGACAGCAGCCGAAGCTGAAGGTTCAGCGGAGGAGGTGACCTCAGCCAGGGGCAGCGGACTGGTGACGGAATCCCGTTGCTCCAGATCCCCCGAGGGGACGGATGCGGGCTTGCCCGCATCCGGGGAGCAGGGGAGGGAAACCGACAAGCCTCGAGCCCCTGAAATGGCGCGCGGAATCTATCACGTGCATGGCAGCCCCCTCGGCGGGCAACGGATCTCGGCCGCTCAGACCTGCACAGGCAACAGCAGCCGTTGGCTCACCAGCTCGCGCGCCACCGCGGCCTGGTGCTGCGGCTCCCACCCCAGGTCCAATGCCCCCAATGGCGTCCCGGCCGGAGCGGCCTCGAGAGCTTGGAGCAGGGCCAAGCCATCGGGGCTGAGATCCAACGGAGCCATGTCGGAGTCGAGCAGGGCCGCCCCAGGCCAGCCCCAGAGGCAGCGGTTGCGTTCCCCGGCAACGGCCAACAGGGCCCCATCCGAGCCCCAGTCGCAGGGCTGAACAGCCCCCTTGGTGAGGAAAAACTCGAAGTGGCTGATATCGGGATCGAGATCTTCGATCAGGGCCCACTGCTGGGGCGCCGGCAGGGCCTGGGCCCGTTCCAGCAGTTCACCGCTGAGCAAGCGGGCCGGATCCCACACCTGGGGATTGGAGAAGCCCGCAAACTGCAGATCAGCGCTGGCCACAAAGCGCATCAGGCGCTCCAGGTTGTAACTCGTTTCCTGGGGATGGAGGTACATGTCGGCGAAGTTGGCCGGCGCGGCCGTATCCAGGGCCCAGCGCTGCTCGTGATGGCACCGCAGGCGATTGGAT
>JBEDHM010000055.1:0-2529 GCA_041174105.1 Cyanobacteriota bacterium
ACCAATACCAGCTCTGGCTTGGCGGCACTCCCAACCTCAGCCGGCTAGCGGAGCCCTACCTCGAGAAAATGCCCCTCCAGGACCTGGAAGCCACGCTGGAGCCCCTGCTGAAGGCCTGGCACCAAGGCGGCGGACGGCGCAGCTTTGGCGATTTTGTGGTGAAAACGGGCCGGCCCGAGATCGAGGCCCTGTTGGCAGCAGCGCCGTAGCGGATCCCCTCAGCTGGCAGATCCGTAGCGGGCGAAGGACTGGCCGGTGCGCCAGGCCCAGAGCTGATCCCCCCAACTGAAATGCCACCACTCATGGGGATGCTGGGCAAAACCCGCCGAGGCCATGGCCGCTGCCAGCAGCAGGCGGCGATGGTGCCAGGTGGCGGCCTCTCCCTGGGGCTCATCCCGCGCAAGCTGGGCGTAGTGATCGGGCTCGGAGATGGCGCCGATCGCATCAATCTCGCCCCCCATCGGCAGTGGCTCATCCCCAGGCCCTGCCAGGGTGAGATCCACCGCTGAACCAGTGCTGTGGGGCGGTGGGGTGGCGGGATCGGCACTGGGCGGAGCCCAAAATCGCGCCACCGATGCGATCACGGCCTGGCGTTCAGGGGAGTCCCGGTGGGGATCCACGCCCTGGAGCTGGCACTCGCTGGTGGTGGCATGGGCCACCATGAAGGCTTGAACCGCAACGGGCCGCCAGGCATCAAAAATCGCCAATCGCCAGTTGGGCTGTTGGCTTTGTAGGTAGGCCTGGGCTTGCCACAACCGATCGAGAACCCCCTGACGCAGCCGAAAAGGGGAGGCCCCTTCGCCGTAGGGCGCCCCCAAGCTCACGTAGGGATGGGGCTCCAGACGCAGCAGGTCATCGGGCAGGTCCACCAACGGCTCGTGGCACTCCTCAATGGGAATCGGGCTCCAGGGACGCATGCCAGCAACGAAAGCAGCGGGAGGCAAAGTCTGGATGGGCGCTGCCCAGAACGCATGTCAGGAGTAAGCCCAGGGCCCGGGCCGCTTCCTAGTTGAGCCTGGCGGCCTGATCCAGTTGGCGGCGCCGCAGGTCGTCGAGGGCCTTTTGCAGGGCGGGATGGTTGCTCAGATCGGGGTCTTGGGCGGTGATTTGCTGGGCCACGGTTCGGGCCTGCTCGAGCACCGCACCATCATCGGTCAGGCTGGCCAGCGCCAAATCCGGCAGGCCTGATTGGCGGGTGCCAAGCACTTGGCCAGGACCGCGCAGGCGCAGATCCATCTCGGCAATCTCGAAACCATCCCCTGAGCGCACCAACACCTCCAAGCGTTGTTTGGCCAGGGCGTTGTTGCTGTCATGGATCAACAGGCAGTAGGAGGCGGCAGCTCCCCGTCCGACGCGGCCCCGCAACTGGTGCAATTGGGCCAGGCCAAAGCGCTGGGCATGGTCGATCACCATCACGCTGGCCTCCGGCACATCCACGCCCACCTCCACCACGGTGGTGCTCACCAACACCTGGGTTTCGCCGGAAGCGAAGGCGCCAATCGCCGCCTGCTTCTGGTCGCTGTTGAGCTTGCCGTGTAGCAAGCCCACGGCCAGTTCAGGAAACACCTCCTCCTGCAATTGGCGGTGCACCTCCACCGCTGAGCGCAGATCCAGTGTTTCGGAATCCTCCACCAGGGGCAGCACCACATAGGCCCGTTGGCCCAGGGCCACCTGTTCCTGGATCAGCCGGTAGGCCTCGGCCCGTTGACCAGCCTTGAGTAGGTGCGTTTGGATCGGCTGCCTGCCCGGTGGCAGCTCATCGATTTGGCTCACATCCAGATCGCCATGCAGCGACAACGCCAGGGTTCGGGGAATGGGCGTGGCCGTCATCGTGAGGAGATGGGGCTGGAGACCCTTCGCCAGAAGACGGTTGCGTTGGCGCACACCAAAGCGGTGCTGCTCATCCACCACCACCAGGCCCAAGCGGTCAAATTGCACCGGATCTTCCAACAGAGCATGGGTGCCCACCAACACCTTGAGCTGGCCGTTGACCAGGTCTTGCAGCAGCTGACGCCGCCGCGCAGCAGGGGTTGAGCCCGTCAACAACGCTGAGCTGATGTGCAATTGGGGCAACCATTCCGCCAACTTTCGGTAGTGCTGTTCCGCCAGCACCTCCGTGGGGGCCATCAAGGCGCCCTGACAGCCGGCCGCGATCGCCGTGAGCAGGGCGGCAATGGCCACAACGGTTTTGCCGCTTCCCACATCGCCTTGCACCAGCCGGGCCATTGGCTGGGTCTTGGCCAGATCGACGCGGATTTCAGCCAACACGCGCTGCTGGGCTCCCGTGAGCGGAAAGGGCAGCAGGGCCAAAAAGCGTTGCACCAGATCGTCGTCCCCTGGGCTCAACAGCAGGGGAGGAGCCGGCCTTTGGCTCAACTGCCGGCGCCGTTGCAGCAGGCCCAGCTGCATCAGCAGAAATTCATCGAACACAAGCCGCCGGCGACTGGCTTGCAGCGACTCCTGATCGCTTGGTTGGTGGATTTGCTGGAGCGCCAACGGGCGGCCGATCAAACCCTGGCTGAGCCGCAC
>JBEDHM010000056.1:0-3352 GCA_041174105.1 Cyanobacteriota bacterium
TGGGTGTCGTTGAGCTGCACGGCCCAATGGTCGGGGAATTCCGTGATCGGAATGCCGCGGGCATCGAGGCTGCGGATCATGTCCTGCAGCGAGCAACTCACAAAGAAGTGCTGTTGCTTCAGCCGGAGCCGCCGGCCCTCATCGGTGCCGTCGTTGGGGTAGAGCACCTTGGAGAGGGTTTCCGAGCCCACCTTCTCTTCCACGGCGCCGTAGTAGTCGCCGATGTTGAAGGCGTAGAAATCGAAGCTCTCGGTGGCATCGGCCCGCCACAGCCGCAGCCGATCGCAGGTGTTCACCCGATAGCCCAACACCGGCACATCGTGGGGAATGCCGATGGCATGTTCTGCCGGAATCCAGCGCACCCGGTAGGTGCCGTCGTCGTCTTTATAGCTCTCGGTGCTGCCGCCAAAGCCCACAAAACAGGCCTGGTCGGGGTGGGGGATCTCCCAGGGCCAACCCGATTTGAGCCATTTGTCGGTGATCTCCACCTGCCAGCCATCACGGATCAGCTGGTCGAAGATGCCGAATTCGTAGCGGATGCCGTAGCCGGTGGCCGGGATCTCCAGCGATGCCAACGATTCCAGGAAGCAGGCGGCCAGTCGCCCCAGGCCGCCATTGCCCAGGCCGGGTTCCTCCTCCACATCGAGGATGTCGTTGATGTCGTTGATGCCAAAGCGGCGCAGGGCTTCGGCGGCTTCGGCCTGGATGCCGAGCATCAGCAGGTTGTTGCCGAGCTGGGGCCCGATCAAAAATTCCGCCGACATGTACGCCACCACCCGGGTGGGCGTGGCATTGATCGCCTCAATGCCGGCCAGATAGCGGGTCATCAGCCGGTCGCGCACCGCGTAGCTGAGGGCCATGTAGAGGTCATGGCGGCTGGCGGTGGGGGCCAGCTTGCCCATGGTGAAGAACAGGTGTTCGGTCATGCCGTCGAACACGTCTTCTGCCGTCAGACCACTGCGGTCGGGGTCGGCGTAGCAGCCTGGGGTGGGTAGGCGCAGGTTGCGGGATTGGTGGTCGGTGGTGGTCATCAGTTCGCTGCCTCCCAGCGCCAGTTGGTGATCTCAGGGGCATCCATGCCGTGGATGTGGGCGTGCTGGCGGTGGCCCAGGATCGCTTCGCGCATGCGCTCCTTCACGTGGGCGGCCCGGGAGCCCAGCCCCGGTACCCGATCAATCACATCGATCACCAGGTTGAAGCGGTCGATTTGGTTGTTCATCGCCAGCTCCAAAGGGGTGTTGATGTTGCCCTTCTCCTTGTAGCCCCGCACGTGGAAATTCACGTGGTTGGTGCGCCGATAGGTAAGACGATGAATTAACCACGGATACCCGTGGAAATTGAAGATCACGGGGCGGTTCGTGGTGAACAGCACATCAAAGTCGCGATCGCTGAGGCCGTGGGGGTGCTCGCTCGGCTGGGTGAGGGCAAACAGCTTCACCACATTCAGCACCCGCACCTTGAGCTGGGGAATCTCCCGCCGCAGGATCGCCACCGCCGCCAGGGTTTCCTTGGTGGGGATGTCGCCGGCGCAGGCCATCACCACATCCGGTTCATCCGGGGTGGCGCCCGTGTGGTCGCTGCTGGCCCATTCCCACAGGCCGATGCCCTTGGCCACATGGGATCGGGCCTGCTCCAGATCCAGATACTGCAGGTGGGCCTGCTTATCCGACACGATGATGTTGCAGACATCGGTTTCCACCAGGGCCACCTCGGCTACGGCCAGCAGGCAGTTGGCGTCGGCGGGCAGGTAAACCCGCACCACCTCGCCGCTTTTGTTGCCGGCCAGATCGATGAAGCCGGGGTCCTGGTGGGTGAAGCCGTTGTGGTCCTGGCGCCACACGGTGGAGGAGATCAGGCAGTTCCAGGGGCCGATCGGGGCGCGCCAGGGGGCGTGGCGTTTGCAGCTTTCCAGCCATTTGGCGTGCTGGTTGAACATCGAGGCGATCACATGGGCAAAGGCCTCGTAGGTGTGAAACAGCCCGTCGCGCCCTGTGAGCAGGTAGCCCTCGAGCATGCCCACCAGGGTGTGCTCGCTCAGCATTTCCACCACCCGGCCGGAGCGGCTCAGCTCACTGCCGCCGGCCCCATCTGTGCCGGCATCCTCCGGTAGCAGGTCCTCCATCCACACCTTTTTGCTGCGTTCGTAGATCGCCTGCAGCCGGTTGGAGGCCGTTTCATCGGGGCCAAAGATGCGCAGGGAATCGGGGTTGAGGCCAATGGCATCGCGCAGCAGGGCTCCCAGGGGGGCGGTGTTTTCGGCCTCGATTTGCCCTGGGGATGGCACCACCACCCCATAGGTTTCGATGGCCGGTAGCTGCAATGGACGCCTGAGCAGGCCGCCATTGGCGTGGGGATTGGAGCCCATGCGCCGCTCGCCGGTCGGTGAGAGCGCCTGCAGCTCAGCCATCAGGGTGCCGTTGGCATCAAACAGCTCGTCTGGCCGGTAGCTCTTCAGCCAGGCTTCGAGCATGGCCAGCTGCTCGGGGTCGTGTTTGGGGTTGGGCAGCGGCACCTGGTGGCTGCGCCAGAAGCCCTCGAGCTTGAGGCCGTGGAGCTGCTTGGGCCCTGTCCAGCCCTTGGGGGAGCGCAGCACCAGCATCGGCCAGGCCGGCCGGGTGATGTCCTGGCCGCTGGCGGCCTGGGCGCGCCCGTGGCGCTGAATGGCCTGGATGCGCTCGATGGCGGTGTCCATGGCTGCGGCCATGGCGGCATGCATTGCCATGGGGTCTGAGCCCTCCACAAACAGCGGCTGCCAGCCGTAGCCCACCAGCAGGCTTTCCAGCTCGGCCTTGGGCAGGCGCGCCAGCAGGGTGGGGTTGGCGATTTTGTAGCCGTTGAGGTGCAGCACCGGCAGCACGGCCCCATCGCTGGCGGGATTGAGGAATTTGTTGATGTGCCAGGAGGTGGCCAGGGGCCCGGTTTCGGCTTCGCCATCGCCCACACAAGCCAGCGCAATCAGCTTTGGGTTGTCGAACACCGCCCCGCAGGCGTGGGAGAGCACGTAGCCCAGTTCGCCCCCTTCGTGGATCGAGCCGGGCGTTTCCGGGGTGCAGTGGGAGCCGATGTGGCCGGGGAAGGAGAACTGCTTGAAAAAACGCCCCATCCCGATGGCGTCCTGGGATTTGTCGGGGTAGAGGGCGCTGTAGCTGCCATCGAGGTAGGTGGGCCCCAGCACCCCCGGCGCCCCATGGCCAGGGCCCGAGAGATAGATCATGGTGAGCCCCTGCTCGCGGATCACCCGGTTGGCATGGGCCCAGATGAAGGCCTGGCCCGGACTCGATCCCCAGTGCCCCAGGAGCCGGTTTTTGATGTGCTCGGGCCGCAGGGGCTCCCGCAGCAGCGGGTTGTCCTG
>JBEDHM010000057.1:0-4138 GCA_041174105.1 Cyanobacteriota bacterium
CCTCCCCCTTGGTGCCGGATCTGGCCGATAGCGACGACGACATTCCCTTCTGATCGCCGCCGCGGGGGGGGCGTTAGAGCTTCTCCTCGGCCTGCTCCAGCAGTTGGCCCAGCTCCCGCTCCAGGGCAGCCAGATCCAGGCGCCATTCACTCCAGCGACCCGCATCGATCTGGCGCAGTAGCCACAGGCGATCGTCCCGGAGCTGCTCCAGAAGCTCCGGGGTTCTGGGCAGGGTCTCTTCAGCGGCCATGGGGATACGGGAAGATGGCCGTATGCAAGCACTTTTCTCGCCCGGCAGTCTGGTCACCCTGGCCGGGGCCCTGCTCACGGTGATTGGTTCGCTGGCCTATGTCACCGCCAATCCCAATCTGAGCCTGCCCACCATTTTTTACGGCGTGCCGATCTTCATTGGTGGCCTGGCTCTCAAATCCTCAGAGTTGCCCCCCGCCAAGCGACTCACCCCCCCCAGCCAGTTCAAGGCCCTGCGCGAGCAAGAGGCCAGTGAACCGCTCCGCAAACTGCTGGCTGATGTGGTGCGTTGGCGCTACGGGCAAAAGGCCCACCTGGAGAGTTCGCTGGAGGTGCTGAAGCTTTGGGATGACGATGCTCCGCCCCAGTTGGTGAGCATTGAGGAACTCGACTGCCAGGGGCACTACGGCCTACGGCTCAACTTTCGCTGTGAAGGGGTGCCCTACGAGCGTTGGGTGAGCCAGCAAGAGCGTTTGGGTCGTTTTTTCGGTCCCCAGCTGGTGGCCGAATTGGAGCCCTCAGGGCAAGGTGAGTTCAATCTGCGCCTCCTGCCCCAGGCTGGTCTTTCCTAGCCGGCTTGGCCAGGCTTTCCTCCTGATCGGCCCGCGCCGGCATCCGTCCTTTTTGTATCGAGTTCTGTTTTGGGTTCTGTTTTGGGTTCCGACTCCTTGATCAGCAACCAGGACACCTTGCGGGTGTCCGTCCTGAGTGAGGCCTTGCCCTACATCCAACGCTTCGCCGGCCGGCGGGTGGTGGTCAAGTACGGCGGTGCCGCCATGGTTCAGGCGGAGCTGCGGGATGCCGTCTATCGCGACCTGGCGCTGCTGGCCTCGGTGGGCGTGCAACCGGTGGTGGTGCATGGCGGTGGCCCTGAGATCAACGAATGGCTGGGCCGACTGCAGATTCAGCCGGAATTCCGCAATGGGCTGCGGGTGACCACCCCAGAAACCATGGACGTGGTGGAGATGGTGCTGGTTGGCCGGGTCAACAAACAGATCGTGAATGGGCTCAACAAGGTGGGAGGCCGGGCCGTGGGCCTTTGCGGCAGCGACGGCGCCCTGGTGACGGCACGGACCTACGGCGATGGCTCCAACGGCCTGGTGGGCGAGGTGGCAGCGGTGGATCCTTCGGTGCTGCAGCCGCTGTTGCAGGCCGGCTACATCCCGGTGATTTCCAGCGTGGCGGCCGACCATGGGGGCCAGGCCCACAACATCAATGCCGACACGGTGGCAGGCGAGTTGGCGGCGGCCCTCCAGGCTGAAAAGTTGATCCTGCTCACCGATACGGCCGGCATCCTGCGCGATCGCCATGCCCCGGATTCCCTGATTCGCCATCTCACCCTTGCTGAAGCCCGCGACTTGATTGCCTCCGGCATCGTCGATGGCGGCATGACGCCCAAGACCGAGTGCTGCATACGGGCCCTGGCCCAAGGGGTCTCGGCGGCCCACATCGTGGATGGCAGGGTGCCCCATGCCCTGTTGCTGGAAGTCTTCACCGACGACGGCATTGGCACGATGGTGGTCGGTAGCCAGCGGTCGATCCAAGCCTGAGATGGCCGGAGCTGATCCCTTTGCTCCTGCCCGGCTGGCCCTGGAGCGGGGCGACTACGGCTTGGTGCTGCGCAGCCTGGAACCCCTGATCTCCACCTACCCGCCGGCCACGGTGGAGGGGGCCGAGTTGCAGTTATTGCTGGCCACTGCCTGGATGGGGCAGGGTCAGAGCGCTAGGGCGATGGTGTGCTGTCGCCAAGCCAAACGCTGCGCAGATGCCAGCCTGAGGGCGCAGGCCAAGGATTTGCTGGCCGTATTGGAGGCGCCAGCCCTGGAGCGGCCCCGGGAATGGTCGATCACCTTGCCCTCTTTGGGCGAGGCCGAACCGATCGCTGGTCGGATGAAGCAATGGGCGCGGGGCCGGCGCCGAAAGCCCTCGGATGAGCCCCCACCCCCACCGGTGGGACCGACCCAGGCTCCGCTCGGTTTTGCCGCAGTGCTGGCCGTGTTGGTGCTGGTGGGCCTGTTGCTGGGGGGCTGCGTGGATGTGCACGCCAGCGTGGAGTTCAAGGGGCCAGGGCGCCTGCAGATTGGTTATCAACTGCGCAGTGAGCACGCTCCTGCCCCTCCCTGGCAGCGCCAGTTCAGCCAGTTGTTGCAGCGCTCGGGCTTCCATCAGCAAGGCAAGGGGCCAGGGGCGGGGCCCCGGGCTCCCGTCCAATCGCTCCAGGCCCCGGTGATGCCTGCGGGCCAGGCGTTGGCGCTTCTCCAGGCCAACGTGGCAGGAGCTGCAGCCTTGGCAGGTGTGGCGGTGCCACCGCCATCCATCAGCTTCAGCGAACGCAATTGGTTGGTGGGGGTGCACCAGAGGCTTGAGATGGCCGTTGATCTGCGCGGGCTGCAACCGATCGCGGGGGTGCACCTCAGCATCGATCTCGCTCCCGTTGGCCCGGGTGCCGTTCACCGGGCCGAGCCCGAGGGGGCCCTGGTGATGCGACCTGAGGCGCCGGGGCACCCGCGCGGCTTGCGCTGGCCCCTGCACTTCGATGCCCTCAATCGCCTGGAGCTCACCTGTTGGCGATGGAGCCCCCTGGGGCTGGGGGCCGGCGTGATTGCCCTTGCCCTGGTGGTGGTGTTGGTTCTGCAGCGACTGCGCCTGGCCATGGGGTTTGGCCTGCCCCAATTGCCTGCCTAGAGGGTGATGGGGTCGGGGTCGATGGTGAGCCCAACACCGGCCCCCAGGCCCTCGCGCAAATCGGCTTCCGGCGGGAGGGGCAGCGGTGCCCCGGCCGGCCCGTGCAAGAG
The DNA here is from genome assembly GCA_041174105.1 of Cyanobacteriota bacterium. Lineage (GTDB taxonomy): Bacteria > Cyanobacteriota > Cyanobacteriia > PCC-6307 > Cyanobiaceae > Cyanobium_A. The sequence goes on from JBEDHM010000057.1 coordinate 3,045, forward strand.
CAGTTGCCAGCGGCTCTTGCCGGCCACCTTTGCCACCGGTGCTGGAGCAGGACCGATCAACAACCAGCCGGCGGCGTCTGCCCCTGGGCGCAGGCGCTCGGCCAGGGCTGCAGCGGCGGTGGCGGTGGCGCTGGCGGAGGGGCCGCTCAGCCGCAGCAAGCAGGCCCGGCTAAACGGCACCAACCCCCCCTGCCGGCGAATCAGCAATTCTTCGGCCAGAAATGGCTCATAACGCCCATCCACCAGGTGCCGGATGACTGGGTGCTCGGGGCTGTAGGTCTGCACCAGCACTTCCCCCGGCGTATCCCCCCGGCCGGCCCGGCCAGCCAACTGGAGCAACAGTTGCAAGCACTGCTCGGAGGCCCGCAGGTCGGGGCGATGCAGCAGGCCATCGGCGGCCAGCACCGCCGCCAGGGTCACCCGGGGCAAATCCATGCCCTTGGCCAACATCTGGGTGCCCACCAGCACGTCCGCCTCTCCGGCGGCAAAGCGGTCGAGCAGTCGCCGGTGTCCCTGCCGGCCCCGGGTGGTGTCGCGGTCAAAGCGCAACAGCCGCAGGCCTTCGAGTTCGCCCGCCAGTTGCTCCATCACCCGTTGGGTGCCGGCGCCAAACGGCTTGAAGGCCGTGGATCCACAGTGCTGGCAGCGGTCGTCGATGGCTGCACGGAAGTCACACCAGTGACAGCGCAGCCACTCCTGCTCCCGGCTGTTGCGGTGCACGGTGAGGGCCACGTCGCAATGGGGGCACATCACCGCCTCGCCGCAGCTGCGGCAGCTCAAAAATGCCCGATAGCCCCGCCGCGGCACCAGGATCACGGCCTGTTCCCCCTTGGCTTGGAGCTGCTCCAGCCTGCCCATCAGGGCGCGGCTGATCAGGCGTCTGTGGCCTTCCGCCAGTTCATGGCGCATGTCGATCACCCGCACCGCCGGCAGGGGGCGCGCACCAATGCGCTCCGGTAGGCGCAGCACTTGGATGGATGGCTCAGGGGGTTGGCAGGCCAGCCAGGTTTCTAGCGATGGGGTGGCGCTGCCCAGCACCAGCCGGGCCCCGCTGCGTTGGGCCCGGAACCTGGCCACGTCCCGGGCGTGATAAC
>JBEDHM010000058.1:0-3139 GCA_041174105.1 Cyanobacteriota bacterium
ATGCGCCTGACCCAGCGTTCATCGAATGTGCGGCTCAGTTCCGGCGTCCCGCGTCTCGATGAGATGTGCGGCGGTGGTTTCTTCAAGGACTCGATCATCCTGGCCACCGGCGCCACCGGCACCGGCAAAACCCTGCTGGTGTCGAAATTTGTGGAGGATGCCTGCCGCAGCAAGGAACGGGCGATCCTGTTTGCCTACGAGGAATCACGGGCCCAGTTGCTGCGCAATGCCACCAGTTGGGGCATTGATTTTGAGCAGATGGAGCAGGACGGCCTGCTCAAAATCATCTGCGCCTATCCCGAATCCACCGGCCTGGAAGATCACCTCCAGATCATCAAAACCGAGATCAGCCAGTTCAAGCCATCGCGGATGGCGATTGATTCGCTCTCGGCACTGGCCCGGGGTGTCAGTCACAACGCCTTCCGCCAGTTTGTGATCGGGGTGACGGGCTATGCCAAGCAGGAGGAGATCGCCGGCTTCTTCACCAACACCTCCGAGGAGTTCATGGGGAGCCATTCGATCACCGACTCCCACATCTCCACCATCACCGACACCATCCTGTTGCTCCAGTACGTGGAGATCCGCGGCGAGATGGCCCGGGCCTTGAACGTGTTCAAGATGCGCGGCTCCTGGCACGACAAGGGCATCCGCGAGTTCGTGATCACCAGCAATGGCCCCGAGATCAAGGATTCCTTCTCCAACTTCGAGCGGATCATTTCAGGGGTGCCCCACCGGATCACCAGCGACGAGCGCAGCGAGTTATCGCGGATTGTGCGCGGCGTTGCCGACGACTAGCTCGCCGCTAGCGGCAAGGCCGCCTCGCTGTAGCGGCGTCGATCGGCCATGAGCTGCACCTCATCGGCGTCGGACTCCTCCAGGGGGAGGTCAAACCAGAACACCGTGCCGACCCCCAGGGCGCTGGCCATGCGCACCTGGCTGCCATGTTTCTCGAGGATGCCCCGCACAATCGAGAGCCCAAGCCCCGTGCCGGCTTCGGTGTGTACCGCATTCTCCACGCGGTAAAAGCGCTCGAAAATTCGGTTCTGGTCGGCATCGGAGATGCCACAGCCACTGTCCGCGATTTCAATGCGCAACCTGGGCAGCGGTGAGGTGAGCGCGCAGCTGGGGTTGTCGGTTTCAGGTGTGTTCAGCTGGCAGAGGTCGGGCCAGGGGTAGGCGCGCACCAGGAGTTGGCCGCCAGCGGGCGTGAATTTGAGCGCATTGCCCACCAGGTTGTCGAACACCTGTAGCAGCAGGTCCCAGTTGCCAAGTGCCCTGGGCAGCTGGGGATCGGCCTCGAACTGCAGACGCACACCTTTGTCTTCGGCGTTGAGGCGATAGGTGCGCAGGGTCTGCTCGATCGCCGGACCCAGCTCCAACGGTTCGAGCGCCCAAACCCGATCGCTTTCCAGGCGCGAGAGGTCGAGCACATCATTGACCAGGCGGGTGAGTCGATCGGTTTCGGCGTTGGCAATGCCGAGGAATTCCTTCTTCTCCTCCTCACTCAGTTGATCGCCCAGGTCGTGGAGGGTTTCCACGTAGCTCTTGATGTTGAACAGCGGAGTCCGCAGTTCATGGGAGACGTTGCTGATGAAGCGACTCTGGGCCGCGTTGAGTTCCACCTCGCGGGTGAGGTCCTGGATGGTCATGGCGATCCCTTTGAGGATTTCGCCGCTGGCATCGCGCACCGATTGCAGCACGATCCTCAGGGTGCGGGCCGGCTCGCCAAAGCGGCAGCGCACATCAGCGGAATCCTTGCTGCTGCTGGTGAGGCTGTCCAGCGCCGCCTGCAGCTCGATCGCCAGCTGCTCGGGCAGTTCCGTGATCAGGTCGTTGCCCTCGAGGTTGCGGCCCTCCCAGCGGAACAGTCGCCGCGCCGTGGGATTGACCAACACGATCGCGCCCTCCGCATCGAGCAGCACAGCCCCATCGGCCATCGTGGCGATCAGGGATTGCTGTTTCACCTGCGCGGCGGTGAGTTCTTCGATGTTGGAGGCCTTGTAGGCCTCGAGTTGGGAGGCCATCGTGTTGAACCCTCCCAGGAGTTCGCCCAGCTCCCCTCCCACCGGCAACGACAGGCGGGTTTCGAAATTGCCGCTAGCCACCTGCCGCACCCCCTGCAGCAGTTCTTTCACGGGGCGGGTGATCGTGAGCGCATTGAACACGGCCCCCAGGATCACCAGAACCCAGATCGAGATGAACACCGCCACGGTCACTTCCCGGGTCAGGGCCGCGCTGGTGAGCAGGGTTTCGTTGGGGTTGATGCCCAGGGCCAGCACCCCTAGGTAACGGCCCTCACTCACCATCGGCACAAACACGTCGGTCACCTGGCCATCGGGGCTGAGGTGCTGGCGGATCAGGGGGTTGTCGGGTCGTTTTTCGATATCAGCGGGCAGCTCCAACCGCCGACTGAGAAGCAACTCGCTGCTGCCTCCCTTGCCGCCGATGGGAATACCCAGATAAATCACCCCTTCGGGATCGGCAAAAAAGATGTAGCGCAGGCTGCGGCTGGAGCGCCAGAACCGCTCCGCCACGGCCGCCAGCTCCCGGTCGTTGGCATCGGCCACCAACGGGGTCACATTGGCCGAGAGCAGCAGGCCCAGGTCGCGGGCGTAGCGGGTATCGCTGATCTGCACATCCCGCTGGATGCCGTTGAGGGCCAAAAAGGTGATGCCTGTCATCAGCAGGCTCACCACCATGGTGGCCACCACCAGCAGTTTGGTTTGCAGTCTGAATTTCGCCCACCACCGGGCGAGGGCCTGCCGCCATTGCCCCTGGGGATTGCTCATCGGCTGCGTACCTGGTGGCCGATGTCGCGGCGGTAGGTGATCCCCTCGAAGTGCACCGCGGCCATGCCGGCGTAGGCCTTGGCGAAGGCCGCATCGAAATCGGGGGCCTGGGCCACCACCGCCAGCACCCGCCCGCCGCTGGTGCGGATCTGCCCGTCGTCGTCGAGGCGACTGCCCGCGTGGAAGAGCTGCAGATCGTTGCTTGGCTGCAGGGTGCTGGTGATCCCATCGCCCTGGCGCACGCTGCCGGGATAGCCCTCGGCCGCGGCAATCACGCAGGCGCTGCAGCTGGCTGCGATCGAAAGAGGAGGGGCTGCTGCGAGGTTGCCCTGGGCGCAGGCCAACAGCAC
>JBEDHM010000059.1:0-6022 GCA_041174105.1 Cyanobacteriota bacterium
AGACCAGGGTGATGCCGCCCAGGCAATAAAAGATGTTGACGTGCGGGGGCACGTACTTGGCGGAAATATCGTCGGCAATCGAACCGATCTCCAGGCGTTCCTGGAACCAGTCGTAAACCGGAGACGTGTTTCCAGAGGAGTTTGCGGCAGGAGAGGAATTCGCCATGCAGCCGGATGGTTTGGTTGCGAGAGTCTACAAACCACCGTGATCGCCGCGTGAGCGCAGAGCGCCCCCAACCCCAGTCCGCTCAACCGTTTGCAACACCCGTAGGCGGGCCCGTTGACAGAGCCGGTGGCAAAGCCAGCGCCAAAGGCCAGCCGCTGAAGGCCTGGAAGCTGCTGGCGAGCGGGCTGCTGGCCACCCTGCTGCAGTGGAGCCTGATGGGTGGGCTGATCGCTGGGCTCGTCGCGGGGGTGGTGGCAGCCCCGGGGGTGGCTCCGGCTGCGGCCCTCAACGACGCCCAGCAGCTGGTGGTGGAAGCCTGGCGCCTGGTGAACCAGAGCTATGTGGATCCCGAGCGGTTTGAGGAGGTGCATTGGAAACGCTTGCGCCAACAGGCCCTGGAGAAACCGATCAGCAGCTCGGGCCAGGCCTATGACGCCATCGAGGCGATGCTCGAGCCCCTGGGCGATCCCTACACCCGCTTGCTGCGGCCCGCGGACTACGCCACCCTGCGCTCCAACACCCAGGGCACGGTGAGTGGTGTGGGGCTGCAACTGGGCCTACGGGCTGCCGACCAAGCGATCGTGGTGATCGCTTCCTTGGATGGGTCGCCGGCCGCTGATGCGGGCATTGGCAGTGGCACCGCCGTGCTCAAGGTGAATGGCCAATCCACCGGCGTGCTGGGGCTCGACCAAACCGCCGCGGCCCTGCGGGGCCAGGTGGGCACCCGGGTGCTGGTGCAGCTGGAGCGCGATGGCCAGCAGCGGGAGCTGGAGTTGGAACGCCGCGCGGTGGACCTCAAGCCCGTGCGCTTTGAAACCCGCGAGCTCGCTGGGAAGCGGCTCGGCTATCTGCGGATCACCCAATTCGCCGAGCCCGTGCCGGAGCAGATCCAACAGGCGCTCAGCACCCTCACCGGCCAAGGCATCGATGGCCTCATCCTCGACCTGCGCAACAACTCGGGGGGGCTGGTGAGTGCCGGGGTGGCCGTGGCCAACGTCTTTCTTGACGGCCAACCGATTGTGGAGACCCAAGACCGCGACGGCCTGAGCTCCCCCCAGCAGGCGTTGGCTGGCCAGCTCTACGGCGGGCCGATGCTGACCCTGGTGAATGGGGGAACGGCCAGTGCCAGCGAGATCCTGGCCGGCGCCCTGCAAGACGACGGCCGCAGCCCCCTGGCGGGCAGCCGCACCTTTGGCAAAGGGGTGATCCAAACCCTGATCAACCTGGGCGACAGCAGCGGCCTGGCGGTGACGGTGGCCCGCTACCTCACCCCCAGCGGGCGCTCGATCCAAAACCTGGGCCTGGTGCCCGACCAGCTCCTGGCGGGCGACGAGCCGCTGAACCCCGGCGGCCCCGATGACACCTGGCTTGCCCAGGCCCAGGAGCTGCTGATGAAGCAACTCGCCCAGCCCGCCACCGAGGCCCAGCCATGAGCCAGCGCACGTACCACGATCCCCTGCATGGGGCGATCCGCCTGGAGCGCAGCGATCCGGTGGAGGCCCTCGCCATTGCGCTGATTGATTCGGCGCCCTTTCAACGGCTGCGCCGCATTCGCCAGCTCGGCACGGCGTTCCTCACCTTCCACGGGGCGGAATCCAGCCGCTTCACCCATTCCCTCGGGGTGCTGCACCTGGCCCGGTTAGCCCTCAACCACCTGGTGCGCCACCACCCCGAACTGGAACCCCATCGGGGCGTGCTGCTAGCCGCCGCCCTGCTGCATGACGTGGGCCATGGCCCCTTGAGCCACTCGGGCGAGGAAATGTATGGGCTGCATCACGAGAGTTGGTCGGGGCGATTGATCCGGGAGCATCCCGCCCTGCGCGATCCCCTGGAGGCCTACCAAAGCGGCAGCGCCGAGGCGGTGGCCGATCTGCTCGAGCACGGCTCCTACCCCTGCAGCGCCATCAAAGCCCTGGTGAGCAGCCAGCTGGATTGCGATCGGCTCGACTACCTGCTGCGCGACAGCCACAGCACCGGCACCAGCTATGGCCAGCTGGATCTCGAGCGGATTCTGGCCAGCTTCACCCTGGCGCCCGACGGCTCCCTGGCCCTGCACCCCAAGGGCCTGATGGCCGTGGAGCACTACCTGGTGGTGCGGAATCTGATGTATCGCAGCGTGTACAACCACCGCCTCAACGTGGTGTGCAACTGGCTGCTCAACCAGGCCATTGCCACCGCCCGGCGGCTGGGACAGGACCAGGTGTGGGCCGACCCGGTGATGGCCCAGTGGCTCTGGCATCCCAGCGAACTCGATCTAGCCCACTTCCTCGCCAACGACGACATCCGCACCGGCTACCACCTCAGCCGCTGGATGGAGGAGGGCCCCGAAGAGCTGGCCGATCCCTGCCGGCGCCTGCTCGAGCGGCGGCTGCTGAAGGCCACCGATGTGAGCGGCCTCGCCCAGGCCGATCGTTTGGCATGGCTGGCCGAGGCCGGCCAAATCGCTGAGGAGATGGGCTTTTGCGCCGAGCGCAGCTGCGGCCTGCAGCAGCGCCAGAGCCGGGGCTACCACCCCTACAAAGGGGGACTGCGGCTATGGGATGGCCAAAACCTGCAGGCCCTGGAGCAGCGATCAAGCCTGGTACAAAGCCTCACCCAACCGGTGGAGCTGGCCTGGCTGATCCATCCGGCCGAGGTGGCGCCTAGGTTGCGCCGGTTGCTGAACAGCTGATGGGAGCGCGGCTCATCCCCCAGGGCCCAGGCCAGAGCTATCACCAGTTGGTGCTGCCAAGCGATGCGGAAGCCGGCCAAGCCGTGGCCCTGGTGCAAGCCGCCGCCGCCAGTGCCCGATTGGGCAGCCATCTCAATGGCGGCGAACCAGCTGGCGGGGCCGTGGAGCTGGTGGCCGGCGCCCGGCTGTTGACGCTGCGGGATCTCAAAGCAATCGCCGCCGCCCTCGCGGACCATCAATTCGCGCTGGAAGCGCTCAGCTGCAGCGATCGCCGCACGCTGGTGGCCGCGCGGGCCCTGGGGCTGGAAGCCCGCCATCCAGTGCCCACCCCTGTCAGTAAGCCAGGAGGCGACGGCGCCCAGGAGCCCTCGCTCACGGTTCACCAGGGCACCCTGCGCTCCGGCGACCATCTCCAGGTAGAGGGCTCGGTGCTGGTGCTGGGGGATGTGAACCCCGGAGCCCGGATCAGCGCCCGCGGCCATGTACTGGTGTGGGGCAAGTTGCGGGGGGTGGCCCACGCCGGCCTGGCGGGAGATGGCAGCGCCAGGATCGTGGCCCTGCAGCTGCGGCCCCTGCAGCTGCGCATTGCCGATCAGGTGGCCCGCGGCCCGGAAGGCCTGCCGCCGGAGGGGTTCGCCGAAGAAGCCCGGCTGGTGGATGGAGCCATCCAGATCGATCCGGCTTCCCCCAGCTGGCCGCTGATCCAGCTAGTAGCGGCTGATCGAGCTAGTAGCGGCTGATCCAGCCCAATCCGCCCATCACCCCAGCCACCGCCATGAACCAGAGCGGTGAGATCTTGGTGCGCACCATCAACCAACACACCACGAACGACACCCCGTAGGCCAAGGGGGTGTGATCAGCGGTTTTGAGGATCTTCAGCCCCACGGCAAACAGGATCCCCAGGGTGATCGGCCCCATGCCGTGCTCGAAGGCCACCCGCCAGGGGGAATTTTTGAGGCGGCTCCAGCTCAGGGAGGCCGCCACCATCACCAAGGTGGAGGGCAACAGGATCGCCACTTCAGCGGCGATGCCACTGAGCAAAGCCCAGCTCGGCCCCTCCCGCCAGGCCGCTCCCATGCCAATCAAGCCCACGATCATCGAGCTCGGCCCAGGGGCCGCCTCGGCCAGGGCATAGATATCGGCGAACTGGTTGGAGGTGATCCAGCAGTATTTGCTGACGGCCAGGTAGTGGTATTCCGAGAGCAGGGTGTTGCCTCCGCCCAGGGAAAAGAGCGAGAGGCTGAGGAAATCCCAGATCACCGCCAACAGATTGCGCCAATCGCTGATCCGCGCGGGTTCGCAGGCCGCATGGGCCTCCGCCAACAGGGTGAGGCTGAAGCTCATGGGGCCGCCTGGGAGCGCTTGCGCGGCCAGTACCAGGCCATCGCCAGGGGGCCCGCCACCAGCACCACCGGGATCAGGCGAATGTGCAGGAATTCCATGGCCACAAACACCCCCCCGGCGATCACGATCGCCGCAAGGTCCCGTTTGTATTCGCCGGCGATCTTGAAGCCCATCGAGAGGGCCATGCCGCCAGCTGCGGCCACCACCCCCGAGAGCACCGCATTGAATGACTCCAGCTCGTGCCAAAAGAAGTAAGCCAGGCCCAGCAGCATCAACAGGCTGAAGGGCACCAGCAGCATCCCGGCCATCGCCGCCATCGCCCCGGCCAGGCCCCGGAAACTGGCGCCGATGTACACGGCCATGTTGATTTGGTTGGGTCCGGGAAAGAGGCGCGCCACCGTGAGCCCGGTGAGGAACTCTTCATTGCTCATCCACTGGCGCTGCTCCACCACGATCCGCTGACTCCAGGCCGAGAGGCCTCCGCCGAAAGCGGAGAGGGCCACCTGCAGCATTCCCCAAAAGATCTGCCAAAGGGTTGGCGGTTCTGCGGAGGGGCTCATTCGTGCACGAAATGGGGATCGGGGGGCAGTTCGCCCTGATCATGCAAGGAGGGATCCAAGGGATCAGGCGCGTGGTACTTCTTCGCCAGATCCCAATCCGCCTGGAAGGTGGCCTTGAGGCGCTCCACCACGGCGGGAGAATCGGATTCGATCCCGAGCTCCCGGCGCACGTCAAAGGCGCTGCGATCGATGTTCATCGAACCGGTTTGGGCATAGGAGCCATCCACCAGGATCAACTTGGCGTGCAGTTTGAGATTCTTCTGGCGGCGAATTTTGACGCCAAAGCGCTCCATCACGCGGAACGACGAGAAGGTGTCGTAGATGTCCCAATCGGAGATGCCCCGTTTGCCGCCGCAAAGCAGGCGCACCTTCACGCCGCGCTCCCGGGCCGAAATGATGCGCTCGAGAATCACCGCATCCACAAATTTGGGGTGCTGAATCCAGAGGCTTTTGTTGGCCAGATCGATGATCCGGGCCATCTGACCGCGGCTGTGCACGCTGCTCCACACCAGGCCTACGGCGAGGTCTGGATGGAAGAACTCCCGGTTCCAATCGGCTTCAAATCCGGCAATCACCTGCTCCACCAAGGCTGGGGAGTAGCTGACAACGCCGTAATCCCGGGTTTCGGTGAAGTACTTATCCGAAAGGTTGAAGGTGGCCACCAGGGCACAGCTGCGATCCACCACGAGGGATTTTTCGTGGGTCACAGGGAAGGCCTCGCTGGTCCAGGCCACCTCGATGCCCCAGCCCTGAAGCAAGGCGAAGGCCTCGTCGTTCCAACGATCGCCACCGGAGGTGTGGGGATTGAGCATCACCCGCACCTTCACGCCGCGTTGGTGGGCCCGCAGCAGGGCCTGCTCCACGGCCTCGGATTGCAGCTTGAACTGCTTGAGCCGCAACTCTTCGGTGGCCTGATCAATCAGATCCACCACCCCCTGGGCCCCGTCATCGGGCATCACCAGCAGTTGCTGGTGGGGGTTCATCAACGGTTGAGCAAGAGCAGCCTCAGTCATTCCTCTAGGTCAATTCTGTGAGTCAATTCTTTGGGTCGATCCAATCCGGCCGTTCCAGCGGGGTAGTCCGGCCAGAGGTTTGCGCCTGTGAAGGCCCTGCCCCAGCAAGCCCCCTTTGTAGGAGATCCGGCCCGTTCGGCAATGCCAACGGCAACACGGCCAAACGCGAACTTTGGCCTTAACCTGGCCCGACTCCAGCCTTTACCGTGCCCGCCACGCCGACCCGCTACATCCTGATCTGCTCTGGCAAGGGGGGGGTGGGCAAGAC
>JBEDHM010000060.1:0-2689 GCA_041174105.1 Cyanobacteriota bacterium
GGCGAATGGCAAAGTGGCGACCCCAGCGCCGGTTGCTGCGCCCGATGGTTCAGGCCCAGTTCCAGCCATCACCGGCTTCAGGCCAGTCGCCCGGTCCCGGTCAGGTGCCGGGGCGCCGCCGCGTCGCTGCGATCGATATCGGCACCAATTCCATCCACCTGTTGGTGGCTGAGGTGGATCCCGAATTGCGCACCTTTTCGGTGGTCCTGGCCGAGAAGGCCACCACCCGTCTGGGGGAGCGGGATCCGGAAACGGGCGACCTCTCCGCCGAGGCGATTGAACGGGCTTTCCTGACCCTCCGCCACGATCGGGATCTGGCCCTCAGTCACGGGGTTGAGCAGATCGTGACGGCGGCCACCAGCGCCGTGCGAGAGGCCCCGAATGGTCGGGATTTTGTGGCGGCCTTGCAGGAGCAACTGGGCCTGGAGGTGGATCTGGTCAGTGGTCCGGAGGAGGCCCGGCTGATCTACCTGGGCGTGCTCTCTGGCATGGCCTTTGGCGATCAACCCCACCTGATCCTTGACATCGGCGGCGGATCCACCGAGTTGGTGTTGGCGGACGGCCGCGATGCCCGCTCCCTCACCAGCACCCGCATTGGCGCGGTGCGCTTGCAGCGGGAGTTCTGCCGCCAGGATCCCCTGCCCAGCGACCAGCGCTCGTTTTTACAGGCCTATATCCAGGGGGCCCTGGATCCGGCCGTGGCCCAGGCCAGGGCAGCCCTGTTGCCTGGCGAAAAACCCCTCCTGGTGGGGACCAGCGGCACCGCCATGGCTTTGGCGGCTTTGGCCGCTGCAGAAGACGAGCGGCCGCCGGTGAAGTTGCAGGGTTATCGGCTGAGTAAGGCGCGCATTGATCTGCAGATCAACCGTCTGCTGGCGATGACCCCGGAGCAACGCAAGGCCTTGCCCGCCCTCAACGAGCGCCGGGCCGAAATCATCGTGCCTGGCGCCTTGATCCTGCAGACCGCGATGGAGATGCTCCAGGTCAAGGAGCTGGTGGTTTGCGATCGCGCGCTCCGCGAGGGGTTGATCGTGGATTGGATGTTGCGCAATCACCTCCTCGGTGATCGCTTCTCCTTCCAGAGCACGATCCGGGAGCGCACCGTGATGCACCTGGGCCAGAGCTTTGGCGTGGAACGGGGCCGCGCCGATCGGGTGGCGGGCTTTGCCCTCAGCCTCTACGACCAAACCCGGGGCCTGCTCCATGACGATGACGGTGAGGGACGCCAGTTGCTCTGGGCAGCGGCCCAGCTCCACACCTGTGGCAAAAGCATCAACATTTCGGCCTACCACAAACACACCTGGTATCTGATCCGCCATGGCGAGCTGCTGGGGTACTCCCAGGCGGAGCACCTGATGGTGGCGGCCATTGCCCGCTATCACCGCCGCAGTTTGCCCAAAAAACGCCATGAATCCTGGCTGTTGATTGAAGACCGGCAGCAGCGCCGCACCGTGGCCTCGATGGCCCTTTTGCTGCGGTTGGCGGCCGCGTTGGACCGCCGGCCTGCGGCTGTGGTGGGTGGCATCCGGGTGGAGCCGCTCTATGCCGGTTCGCGCAAGGAGGGCCCCACCGGATTAACGATTGCTTTGGAGCCCTTCTCCCCGGTGGATGGAAAGGAGGGGGCTGATTTGAGTTTGGAGCGCTGGAGCCTGGCCTCGTGCCGAGAGGTGGTGCTGGAGGCCTGCGGGCTATCCCTCAGGGTGCTGGAGCAGCCCTAGGGACATCGGGCGATGGGGTTGCTGGGGCGGCCCCATTGGGCTTGGCAGCTTTTTCTTGACTTGTCTGTCTGGGAGCGATGGCAGCCGGCTTGGTGGCTGCGGGTGGTTGAGTGGCTGCGGGTGGCTTTGCGCGATCAGGCGTCTGGGCGGCGCTTGGTGGCTTGTTGGCTGCGGGCGGCTTGCTGGCGGCAAAGGTCTGCCATCGGATTGGCGAGATGGGACCGAGGGGTTGGGATTCCGCCGCGCCGATCTGCACCTGCACCCGATCGGGACGGCCTGCCAATACCTTCAGCCCTTGGCGGAGGGAAAACTCGCGACGGCCCTTGAAATCACCGCGAAACAGCGGTTGATCGTTGAGGGTTTTGACCTCGAGCCAGCTGCCCTCTGGGCTGCTCAGCGTGAGGCTGCTGGCTTGGGCTGCCTGGGCCAGGCGCTCGGCCTGGCGTTGCTTGGCTTGGATCACCAGGGCCGCTTGACGGGCTGTGGCGAGCTGCCGGAGACGCTGCTGGTGTTGCTGCGTTTCCCACTGCTGCCAAAGCGCGGTGGCGCCAGCGGCGATGCCCCCGACCAGGGCCACGCTGGCCAACGCCCGCAGGCCTCCGTAGCCCTTCCGAGGCTTCTGCGTGCCTTGCCCAGGCGTTGCCGGCGGAGCGCTGGCACTGGAGGGATCGTCGTCTCCAGCCAGTGTGAGCTTGAGCGCGCTGAGGTTGATCGCCTTGGGGCTGAAGTCTTCGCTTTGACGCAGGGCCTGGATTTCCGCATCGATGCAGATCCCCAGGGTTTGGGCAATCCGGCGGGCCTGGGCAATCACGAACACCGGCTCAGGCAGCTTGGCGAGATCCGCCGTTTCCAGGGCGCTGAGCTGCTCGCTCCCCATGTTCAGGCGACTGGCCAGTTCGTCCACGCTGAGGCCCTCTGCCTGGCGTCTCTGGCTCAGGGTTTGACCGAGGCTGAGCAGGGCGGAGGGGGAG
>JBEDHM010000061.1:0-4029 GCA_041174105.1 Cyanobacteriota bacterium
CGTTTCGCTCAGCAGCTTGCGCCAGCAGATGTCTGTGGTGGATCAGAACACGTTTCTCTTCAATGACACCGTGGCCGCCAACATCGCCTACGGGCTCTCCGATGCCAGCCCGGATGTGATCGAGGCGGCTGCCCGCGCCGCCAATGCCCATGCGTTCATTTCCCAGTTGCCCGAGGGCTACAACACCCTGATTGGGGAAAACGGCACCATGCTCTCGGGGGGCCAGCGCCAGCGGGTGGCGATTGCCCGCGCCTTGATCAAAAACGCCCCGATTCTGTTGCTGGATGAGGCCACCTCCGCCCTGGATTCCGCGTCGGAGCAGGTGGTGCAGGAGGCCCTCGAACGGCTCATGAGCAATCGCACCACCCTGGTGGTCGCTCACCGTCTGTCCACGGTGGTGAACGCCGACCGCATCTGCGTGATCGGTGCCGGCCGGGTGGTGGAATCCGGCACCCACGCCGAGCTGTTGGCTCGCGGTGGCGTGTATGCAGGCCTATTTTCGACTCAATTCGCCAGTGCTGAAGCTGGATCTGCCCTATGAGTGCCGCAACCGATCAGCCCGTGGCCGATGCTCTGGAGCCCCAGCGCTCCTACGACCGCGAGGACTGGGCCAGTGCCTTTGGCAACGTGGACGCTGAGCTCGATGACGTGCCCCTGACCGCTGTTCGCGGGGAGATCCCCGCTGCTCTCAATGGCACGCTGTATCGCAATGGTCCCGGCCGGCTTGAACGGGGTGGCCAGTGGGTGCACCACCCGTTTGATGGCGATGGCATGGTGGTGGCGCTGCGCTTTTGCCAGGGTCAGCTCCATCTGCGTAACCGGTTTGTGCGCACCGAGGGCTGGCTGGAGGAGGAGGAGGCCGGGCGGGTGTTGTACCGCGGGGTGTTCGGCACCCAAAAACCCGGCGGGCTCGTGGCCAATGCCTTTGATGTGCGGCTTAAAAACATTGCCAACACCCATGTGGTGCGGCTGGGCGACAACCTGTTGGCCCTCTGGGAAGCGAGCTCCCCCCATGCCCTCGATCCAGACACTCTGGAAACCCGTGGCCTGAGCTTGATGGATGGCGTCCTCAAGCCGGGGGAAGCCTTCAGTGCCCACCCCCGCTTTGATCCGGGTCATCACGGGGAGCCGCGGATGGTGACCTTCGGGGTCAAAACGGGCCCCCGCAGCACCGTGCGTTTGATGGAATTTGCCACCGAGGGGCCCCGGGCTGGCCAATTGCTGAGCCAGCGCAGCGACAGCTTCAAGGGTTTTGCCTTCCTGCACGATTTTGCGATCACCCCCAACTGGGCGATCTTTTTGCAGAACGCGGTGGATTTCAATCCGCTGCCCTTTGTTTTGGGGCAAAAAGGTGCGGCCCAATGCTTGCGCTCCCGCCAAGGCGGCCAGGCCCAGTTCTGGCTGGTGCCACGGGATGGGGGCGCCTTCGCCGGCCAACCACCCCGGTTGATCGATGCCCCGGATGGCTTTGTGTTCCATCACCTCAATGCCTATGAAGAGGGGGATCAGGTGGTGGTGGAGAGCATTTTTTATGCCGATTTCCCTTCGATTGGCCCCGATGAAGATTTTCAGGCAATTGATTTTGAGCTGATCCCTGAGGGTTTGCTCGAGCGCTGCCGGATTGATCTCAATAGCGGGTCTGTTACCAGCGAGCGGCTCAGCGAGCGCTGCTGTGAATTTGCGATGGTGAACCCCCACAACGAAGGGTTGCCTGCCCGCTATGGCTGGATGGCGGCCGCCGCGCGCGAGCAGGGCAACGATCCTTTGCAGGTGATCAAAAAACTCGACCTGCGCACGGGCGAGCGTTGGATCTGGAGTGCGGCCCCGCGCGGTTTTGTGAGTGAACCGGTGATGGTGCCGATGGAAGGAGGCGCCGAAGATGACGGCTGGGTGCTCACCTTGATCTGGAACGGTGCGCGCCGGGGCACGGATTTGGTCATCCTTCGGGCGTCCGATCTCAGCGAGCAGGCGGTGGTGGAGTTACCGCTCGCCATCCCCTATGGCTTGCATGGCAGTTGGGCATCCGCCTAGGCCAACAAGGCCTGGAGCTGGGGCTGCAGCAGGGCAAAGGCTCGCCCCCGGTGGCCAATCTTGCCCTTGAGCGCACGATCCATTTCGGCAAAGGTTTGCCCTGTTTCGGGCACAAAAAACACCGGGTCGTAGCCAAAGCCGCCCTCCCCTTGGGGGTTCCTCAGGATCTCCCCAGGGCAGCGGCCTTCCACCTCCAGGCGCACGGTGCCGCTCGGATCAGCCACCGCGAGGGCGGCCACAAATTCAGCGCGGCGGTTGTCGACTCCGCTCGCGGCTCCAGCCTGCTCCAGCTCATCCAGTAGCCGTTGAATGCGGGCCCCATCGCTCGATGCATAGCGGGCCGAATGCACGCCCGGTGCACCACCAAGGGCCTCGACGCAGAGGCCTGAGTCATCGGCGAGGGCCCAGTGGCCAGTGGCCTGGGCTGCGGCGATTGCTTTTAGGCGAGCATTGGCGGCAAAGGTGCTGCCGTTCTCCTCCACCTCAAAGCCTTCCGGCTGGGGGCGTATCTCCAGGTTGAGCGCGTCAAGCAGCTGGCTGAATTCGCGCACCTTGCCGGCGTTGCCGCTGGCAATCACCAGCACACGGGAGTTGGCCATCGAGGGGCTGGGGAATGGGGCCTGATTGGGTGTTGGTTCACCGCGCACGGGTTCAAACCGATTCCGCGAAGGCCTTCGCCCAGGCGAGAACCTCGGCCACCCTGCCTGGAGAGGGGGCTTCGCAGTAGAGCCGCAGCAGAGGTTCGGTGCCGGAAAAGCGCAGCATCAGCCAATGGCTCGGGCCCAGCCGCAACTTCACGCCATCGGTGGTGATCACCTCCTGGACGGCTGCGCCGGCCACATCACTGGGCGGGGCCTCGGCTAGCCGTTGCTCCAGGCGCCGGCGGGTGGCCATGTCGGCCAGGCGCAGATCGAGCCGGTCGTAGGCGGCCTCGCCACCGCATTGCTGTTGCAACTGATCAATCCGCACCCCCAGGGGTTGGCCCCCTTCCACCAGGGCTTCGATCAGCAACAGGGCGGCAAACAGGGCATCGCGCTCCGGCAGGTGCATGCCAAAGCCCACCCCGCCCGATTCCTCACCGCCCACCAGCACCTCGCCCGCCAGCATTTCGCTGGCGATGTACTTGAAGCCCACGGGCTTTTCAATCACGGGGCGGCTTTGGGCCTCGGCCACGAGCTGCATCAAATCAGAGCCACTCACCGTTTTGATCACCGTGCCCGGTAGCCCCTTGGCCCGGGCCAGATGGTCAATGAACAGGGGCATCAGCAACTGGGTGCTGCAAAAGCGGCCCCGCTCATCCACCGCGGCGATGCGGTCGCCATCGCCATCAAAGACGATGCCCATGGCCGGCCTTCCAGCGGCCGTGGAAGCCTGCACCTCAGCGATCAACTGGCCCAGATAAACGGCCAGGGGCTCGGGCGGATTGCCGCCAAACAAGGGATCGCGATTGGAGCGGATTTCCCGCAGGTGGCCGCTGCTGTGGGCATCTGCCAGCAGGCGGGGCAGGCCGCCAGCCGCTGAGCCATGCATCGGATCAACAATCACCTGCAGCCCTAGCCGCTGCAGGCCGGCGCTGAGGGCACCGGTGTCCACCTTGGCTTGCAGGCCCGCCAGGTAGGTGCCCATGGCATCGAAGCGCTCGGTGGGGCCAGGGATTGGCACCGTGATCCCACCGGCTGCCAGCCGGGTTTCCACGCGCTTGGTGAAATCGCCCTCCACCGAGCCGCCAAAGGGGCCTTTGATCTTCAAGCCCAGCCATTCCGGTGGGTTGTGGCTGGCCGTGATCACAAGGGCCCCCAGGGCCTGGCGCTCAACCACCGCCCAGCTGCAGGCTGGTGTGGGCACCGGGCTGTCACAGAGCAGGGGCACCAGCTCACAGCCCCGCACCGCAGCGCCGATCGCCTCGGCCAGTTCGGGGGCCAGAAACCTGCGGTCGTAGCCGATCACTACCTCGCGGCTGCTGAGGCCCTCCGGGGCTGAGTGGGCAAGCTCCTGGGC
>JBEDHM010000062.1:0-3890 GCA_041174105.1 Cyanobacteriota bacterium
CACCGGCCAACTGGATCCAGCCAGCGGGCTGTTTTTGGCCCCCACCGGCCATCCCCTCCACTACCGCGCCACCGATAACTTCACCGATCCCCAGCTGCGGGGGTTGCTGCCGGCCGATCTGATCGATCTCGTGGCCGAGGCCGATCTCCACTACGACCCTGCCCGGCTGCGGGGCAGCGTGTTTCACCTGCTGGGCTGCCTATCGGAATTTGGCAAGCTCGGCATGACCTGCCTGGGCCGCAGCGACGCCGAAGCGGCCCAGGTGTACGACGCCACCGCCGCCCAGTTGGTGCGTCGGGCCCAGGCGCTGAAGGGCTAGCGGCCGACGGTCTGGCTGCTGGTTGTTGCGTTGGCCGGGTGGATGGCGCGCTGGTTGGCCCGTTGGTTGGCCCGTTGGTTGGCGCGGTAATCCCAGGGTTTGATTAGGCCCTGGCCGAGGGGGCCCCAAAGGCCCCGTTTGGCGGCTGCGGCCGCCGCTTCGGCGCTGGTGTAGCTGGCCTGGTCGCACTGTTGCAGGTAGCGGCCATACACAAAGGCGTAGCCCTCCTGCACCAGGGTTTGGTTGATGGGTGTGGAATCACCGGCGCGGAACACCTCGGCCACGGTGCGGCCGTAGCGATCGGTGGTTTGCACCGCGAGGGCCACCGGGCTGCCCAGCGGGAGTAACTGCTGCAGGGCGCGCCGGGCTGCCGGGCCGGCCGGTTGTTGGGCCATCTCCGGTGCATCGATGCAAGCCAGCCGCACGCGGATGGGGGCGTCGTTGCCGTGGCGCACGGTGATCGTGTCGCCATCGCCAATGCTGAGCACCCGCTCGTTGGGGGCAGGCGCAGCCGCAGCAGGAAGGGCCAGCACCAAAAGGAGGGCGATGGCGATGGCGCTGTTCACTGGGGCTCCCTGTAAATCAGCACAGGAATTTCGGAATGGGTGAGCACCCGCTGGGTTTCGCTGCCCAGCAGCAACCCCGCCAGCCCGCGGCGGCCGTGGGAGGCCATGAAGATCAGATCGCAATGGTTGGCGGTGGCGGCCTCGATGATGGCCTCGTAGATCACCGGGTGCACGCTGGTGCTGGTGGAGCAGGCCACGCCGGCCTCCTCGGCCTGGCGCCGGGCTTCCTCAAGAATGGCGTTGGCGTAGTCGGCGTTGGCCTTAGCGAACGACTCATTCAAGGACGGATCAATCGCAATCCCTTCGCCAAACAGGGCCACATCGGTGCGGCCGTAAAAACTCTCCTGGGCATAGAAGAAGGTGATCTGGGCGCCGGCCTCCTTTGCAAAGCGCACGGCTCGCTTCACCGTGCCCTCCGACATCGTGGAGCCATCGGTGGGAACCAGCAGGTGCTGAAACATGGGTGGATCGACGTGCTGATCGCACGCTAGGTGGCTTTGCGGGGGCTGGAATGCCCGGCGCGGCTGGAGTTTCCCCCTAATCTGGTGCCATGGATCTCGCCCACCATCGCTGGCGTTCGGCGGGCTTGTACATCGGCGCCGTGGTGCTGGTGAACGTGGGCTTTTCCCTCTCCCCGCAGCTGGATTGGTTGTGGTCGCTGGTGGTGGGCGGGGTGCTGGTGCTGCGCGATGTCACCCAGCGCAGCTGGGGCCATCGCACCCTGCTGTTGATGCTGTTGGCGGCGGCGATCTCCTACCGGCTGGCCAGCCCCCAGCTGGCTTTGGCCAGTGCCACAGCCTTTTTGGTGAGTGAAACGATCGATTGGAGCATTTACACCCTCACCCACCGGCCCTTTGCCGACCGGGTGCTGGTGTCGGTGGCGGTCAGTGCGCCGGTGGATACGGCCCTGTTTTTACACCTGGCCCAAGTCTGGAGCTGGCCGTTGTTTGGCCTGGGCTTTGGCGCCAAGCTGCTGGCAGGTCTTGTGCTGTCGCAGGTGTTTCGCCGCCGAATGTCCTGAGCCATGGCGTTTAACCGCAGCCTTCGGCATCACACCCTGCGTGCCAGTGCGGTGTTGCCGCTGTTTGATGGAATCTTTGCCGTCGCGCTCACGCTGCTTGCTTTTGACGTGCCCGACATGCTGGCGATGGGCATGGGGGCGCACCAGCTGTTGGTGAGTTTGCTTGCCTATGGGGTGAGTGCGTTGGTGGTGGTGGTGTATTGGTTCAAGCTGCGCCGTTTGCTCGGCCTCTGCCGTTATCTGCATGTGCCCCAGCTGGTCTTGCTGGCCCAAGCAATGCTCACCATTTGTCTTTATCCCAGGTTGGCTAGTTTGGCGGTCCTTTATGGGCAGCAGCCAGGAACGATTTTTGCTTTAACACCAGGAGACTTGGCAAATACGACGCTTCTTTTAGTGTTGTTTCTGTTTGATGGACTTTGTCTGTTGTTCGCTTGCAGTCTCTCCACCAGGCACTACGCACGGACAGCCGATCGCCTGTTTATAAGCCAGGGTGTCTGGGTTCAACTGCTTGGTCTGGCTGTTCTGGCAGTGATGGCGTTTTTAGAGCTATTTGAGCCTTGGTTTAATGGTCAGTATGTTTTTCTGGTTCCAATTGTTTTGCTGATTGAGGAGTTTGTCTTGGCATTTCGATTGAAGCTTATGAGGGGTGCTTGATCATGGTCAAATTGTCATTTCTGAGTCTGACGAGCTTTTTTCGCTTTGCGCTATCAAGATGGAATAAATCACATCATTATCAACTGACGGCAGGCAGCTTTTTGTCGATGTTTGACGCCATTTTTGCGGTGGTAACAACGTTGCTGGTTTCCAACTTGCCCGAAATGTTGGATGGTATAAATTCTCGAGAGGAATTGCTGCTGCCAATTGTGTCGTATGAGTTGGTTGGTTTATCGATGTTGCTGTACTGGTTTAAGTTGCGGCGGCTTATTTTGATGGCGAGAAATTTGCTTTTCTCGCAATTAGTATTTGGCGTTCTTTCTTTGCTTACCATTGCCGTGATGCCAAAGCTGGCTGCGTTGGTTATTCGTTATGGCAATGGTGATGGGTCATTATTCCGCTGGGATTTGAGTCAGCAGGTGAATGTCAGCTTTTTGGCGGCATTGTTTTTGTTTGACGGCTTGGCGCTGTTGTTTGCCCTATCGCTGCGTAATCATGTCCATCTTTCTCCGGGCTCAGCCAGGGAGCTTGCGATCGCCATTGAATGCCAGACTCTGGGATTTGTTGTTCTCATGGTGATGGCATTGATGGAGTTGTTGTTGATCTGGTTCAACAGCCAGTTCATCTGGTTGGTCCCCCTGGTGCTCGTGGCTGAAGAGATCCTGGTCGCACGCCGTTTTTCCCGTTAATCCATGTTGAAATGAATTCGTTTTAAAACTTTCCCATGGCTCTTGTGCGCCGTCCTCCCTGCATCCTTGGTGTCGGTAAGAACTATCAAGACCACGTGAATGAACTGGGCGGCGAGCGGCCCGAGCAGGCCGTGGTGTTCTACAAGAATCCGGCCTGCGTGATCGGCAACGGTGAGCCGATTGTGATCACGCCAATTGCCCGCACCGCCGAGCTGGGGGTGGATTACGAAGGGGAGCTGGCGGTGCTGTTGGGCCGGGATGCCCGCGACGTGCCTGAAGCGGATGCCTTGGGCGTGATTTCCCACCTGGCCGTTGCCAACGATGTGAGTCAGCGTTGGTGGCAGAAGCTCAGCGATGGCGGTCAGTGGTGTCGGGGTAAAAGTTTCGACACCTTCTGCCCCCTCAGTGAACCGGTGCCTCTCGATGCCGTTGCCGATCTTCAGAATCTTGCCCTGGAAACCCGCCTCAACGGGGAGCTAGTGCAGCAATCCAATACGGGTTCGATGATCTTTTCGGTGGCCAATCTGATTGCCCAGCTCTCGAGCGGCACCACCTTGGTGGCCGGCACGGTGATTCTCACTGGAACTCCTGCTGGGGTGGGGATGGGCCGCCAACCCCAACGCTTCCTGCGCCATGGCGAT
>JBEDHM010000063.1:0-3543 GCA_041174105.1 Cyanobacteriota bacterium
CCCCGGAGCGCTTTTTGAAACTCGATTGCCGGGGCCGGGTGGAAACACGGCCGATCAAGGGCACCCGCCCCCGCCGCAACGAGCCAATCGCCGATGCCGACGAAGCCGCGGCCCTGATCACCAGCGCCAAGGATCGGGCCGAAAACGTGATGATCGTGGATCTGCTGCGCAATGACCTGGGCCGGGTCTGCATCCCCGGATCGATCGGGGTGCCACAACTGGTGGGGCTGGAGAGCTACCGACAGGTGCACCACCTCACCTCCGTGGTGGAAGGCACCCTCAGCGCTGAACGGAGCCTGGTGGATCTGCTGCGCGCCTGCTGGCCTGGGGGCTCGATCAGCGGCGCCCCAAAAATCCGGGCCTGTCAGCGGCTGGCCAACCTGGAGCCCGTACCGCGCGGCCCCTATTGCGGCTCCTTGTTCTGGCTCGGACCCGATGGCCAGTTCGACAGCAACATCCTGATCCGCTCCGTGGTGATCAAAGACCAACGGCTGCGGGTGCATGCCGGCTGCGGCATCGTGGCCGATTCCGACCCCATGGCCGAGGCCCTGGAAATGGGGTGGAAGCTCAAGCCCCTACTCGAGGCCCTGGCATGAGTGCCCATCAGCCCCCAACCCAGCTGCCTGCCGAACCCCAGGCCCTGGCCTGGATCGACCATCCTGCCCCCAGCGGCCGCTGGGGCAAGCCAGAAGAACTGGCAATTCCTTTGGCTGATCGGGGCCTGCTGCTCGCCGATGGGGTGTTTGAAACGGTGCTGATTCGAAACGGCACCCCCCAGTGGCTGGGACCGCACCTAGAGCGCTGGCATCGGGGCGCCTGCTTGCTGGGCATGGCCCCACCACCCCAGGCCGCTGGCGTGGTGGCCCTAATCCACGAGGCGATCCAACGCAGCGGCATCACCAACGGAGCCCTACGGCTCAATTGGAGTCGGGGCTGCTCTGGCCGCGGCATCGCCATCCCGGCCATGGGCGCGGCAGCCCATCGCTTCTGGCTGCAACTGAGCCCCCAAGCACCGGCCTTTGAGCCATGGCGGGTGATCGTGAGTGCCACCGAAGTTCGCAGCGCCACCAGCCTGCTGAGCCAGTGCAAAACCTTTGCCTATGGGCCCTCGATCCAGGCCCGCCGCCAGGCCCACCAAGCCGGAGCCGATGACGCCCTGTTGCTGAGCAGCACCGGCGAGGTGTGTTGCGGCACCACAGCCAACCTGCTGGTGCAGAGCGCCAGCGGCTGGATCACGCCGCCGTTATCCAGCGGCTGCCTGCCAGGAATCATGCGCCAACGGGCCCTGGATCTGGGCCAGGTGCGGGAGCAATCGATCCACCCGCAGGATCTGCTCGCCAGTGCAGGGGCCTTGCTGATCAACAGCCTGGGCTGCCGGCCCATCAGCCATCTGGGCGAGCAGCCCTTGCCCCTCGCCCAGGATCCCGCCACCCATGCTGAGAGCGTCTGGCGGCAACTGCTGCCAGACGCTTCGGGAGCCGGCTTTTAGTTGCAGCCTTGAGCGGAGATCCGGTAGGTGAAACCGGTCGCGGCCTGGTCGGCAGAAGCGCCGATCTTGAAGTTGAGCTGCGATACCTGCTTGCCGGCATAGGGCTGGAAGGGACCCCACATCCGACCCGTGCCGGTGGGAGGGGCAAACGAGGGATCGTTGATCACCTGCAGGTTGGAGCCATCGGTGAATTTCAAGTAGCCCTCCACCGGATAGGTGGCACTCACCGATGAATTAGCCGTGAAGAAAAACTTGTAACTGCTGTAGGGCTGGGTGACATAGAAGTCGGTGTTCCAGTTGGGCCGGCTAAAGGGCAACGGCGTTCCTGGGCTGATGGTTTTGACCACGATGTTGGAAACACCGTTACCACCCACCGGAGGCAGGAACTGGCAGGTTTGGGCAGAAGCGCCCTGCCCAGCGGATGCCACCAAGGCCGCTGTGCCCAGGCCCAAAGCCAGAGCTGCCCAACGGTTTGCACCAACGCAATTGAAATCAGCCATGCGGTTCAACGCACCAAGCATCAAAAACACCTTTCCTTCTTAGACACGGACACCCAAAACTGGCTTCCTGCTCAACCAAGTGCCACGAAACCCAGATCACGCCCTCAGGGCAGAGGAGCACGGCTGGGTAGGGCTCGGGGCAGGGCTCTGAGCAGGGGTGCACAACCTCTGCCACAGCGAAAAACCGCAGTCGATGCCCGTATCGCTCGCTACCAAACCCCTGGTCTGGGGTCGCTGTTTCGTATCAACAGCAACGTGCGCTGCCCCCCTCCGCCTCAGAGGATCAAGCGGTGGTCAACGGCGGCACATGTTCACCGAATACAAACCCAACCGGGGCTACGACGAGTACTTCAGCTCCTGCGAACAACCCCGCAGCAGCCTCAAACCCCTGCTCTCCTCCCTAGGGCAACTGGGCCTCGATGAGCTCAACCGCAACCACGCGGCCGCCGGCATGTTGCTCAAACGCCTGGGGGCCACCTTTCGTCTCAATGATTCGGGCAGCAAAGGCGTGGAGCGCATCCTGCCCTTCGATCCCCTGCCCCGGCTGATCGGCATGGCGGAGTGGCAGCGGCTCGAAGAGGGGCTGATCCAACGGCTGGAAGCCATCGACCGCTTTTTGGGCGATGTGTACGGCGAGCAAAAAATCCTCAGCGATGGGGTGATCCCCCGCGAAGACATCGAAACCTCCCAGGGCTGGCGGCCCCAGATGCAGGGCTTCCGGCCACCCCTGGACAAGTGGTGCCAGATCTCAGGCCTGGATCTGGTGCGGGATGGCCAGGGCACCTGGCGGGTGCTGGAAGACAACCTGCGCTGCCCTTCGGGAGTGGCCTACTTCCTGGAGAACCGGCGCGTGATGAAGCGCATGTTCCCGAGCCTGTTCTCCGGCCGCACCGTGCAGCCGATCGACGACTACCCCTCCCACCTGCTGCAAACCCTGCGCGAACTGGCCCCCTGGACCGACAGCCCCAAGGTGGTGCTGCTGACCCCTGGCGTGTTCAACAGTGCCTATTTCGAGCACAGCTACCTGGCCCAACAGATGGGGATCCAGTTGGTGGAAGGCCGGGATCTGGTCTGCCAGGACGACCGGGTGTGGATGCGCAGCACGGGCGGACTCGAGCCAGTGGATGTGATCTATCGGCGGATTGACGACGACTTTCTCGATCCGGCCATGTTCCGCAGCGACTCCATGCTTGGGGTACGGGGGCTGATGGAGGCCTACCGAGCGGGCAGGGTTGCGATTGCCAATGCTCCAGGCACCGGAGTCGCCGACGACAAACTGATCTATGCCTACGTGCCGGAGATGATCCGCTACTACCTGGGCGAAGAGCCGATCATCGACAACGTACCCACCTACCTCTGCGCCAAACCCGACGACCAGGCCTACGTGCTGGCCCATCTGGGCGAGCTGGTGGTGAAGGCGGTGGCGGAAGCCGGGGGCTACGGCATGTTGATCGGTCCCCATGCCAGCCAAACGGAGATCGCCGAGTTTGCCGAGAAGATCAAGGCCAACCCCCGCAACTACATCGCCCAACCCACCCTCGAGCTCTCCACGGT
>JBEDHM010000064.1:0-9653 GCA_041174105.1 Cyanobacteriota bacterium
ACCAAACCTGCCGCAGGGCGCCAGCCGCATCCGGCTCGGCAAGCACGGTGAGCAGCTGCCCCTGGCGGCCTTTTTTCATGGCAATGGGTTGGCTGAACACCTCTTTGGCGCCAGCCTCGCGCAGGGCGCGGCACAGGAAAGCCAGATCTTCCGCGGTGGCGTCATCGATTTGGGCCTGCTGCTCCAACACCCTTTCCTGGATGGGGGAAGCTGGCGCCGTTGCGTTTGCGGTGGTGGGATCGAGGGCATCCGCCAGGGTGATGCGCAGCAGGTTGGGGCGCCGCCCATGGGCGCCATCCAGCGATCGACTGCCCAGGCCAATGCCCAGCTGCCGCGGCTGATGGCTGGGGAGCTGGCCAAAGTGATCCGCCCAACAGGCCGCCAAGGCCAGCCCCGTGGGGGTGGTGAGTTCGGCGGGGGGGAAACCCTCGGCACTGGCCAAGGGCAGGCCTTGGCGCCGGGCGATCTCGAGCACCGCCGGAGCCGGCAATGGCAACAGCCCATGGGCGGTGGGCACGGAGCCATGGCCGGCAGGGGGAGGGGTGCAGACCACCCGCCCAACGCCGACATGCAACAAGCCCGCGCAAACCCCCACCACATCCACCAGGGCATCGATGGCCCCCACCTCATGGAAATGCACCTGCTCCGGCTCAACGCCGTGCACCGCCGCCTCCGCTGCCGCAAGCAGCCCAAACACCTCAAGCACCTTGGCCTTGAGCGCCGGCTCCAGGGATGCGTTCTCCAGCAGGTGGCGCAGCTCCCCCCAATGACGGTGGGGCGGAGAGGCTTCCAGCAGTTCAACATCCAGATGGAGACCCCGCAGGCCGGCACTACGGCGCTCTTCCACCACCAGCCGATAGGCCCCCGACAGGCCCAGGGCAGCCATGGGTTCGGCGATGACCTCTTGGGGCACGCCCAGATCAAGAAGGGCGGCGAGCAGCATGTTGCCCGCCAGGCCCGTGGGGCAATCGATCAGGGCGAGTTGATTCATGGCAGCGGAGGGTTGCCAGAAAAGAGCCGCGGCGTCTTGGAAAGCAGGCGTTCAGCTTCCGATTCCAGAGCGGCCTGGCGCTGCTTCAACAGCTGGTCCACCTCGCGCCGGGCTCGGCGCTGCTCCCGTTGGGCCATCGCCACATCAAATCCCGAAAGCCCCCACAAACGCCCCAGGAGGGCGCGATCATCCGCCCCACCTAGACTCTCGCCATACACCAGCTGCTCAGCGGCCATCCCGGCTTGCAGCACCCGGCTCCAGCGCCTGAGCTCAGCCTCGGGCAACTTGGCATGGGCTGGGGGTTCCAGCTCGGTGCTGCCATTGGTGTTGAGACCCGCTCGCAAACAGGCCAGGGTGCCCACGCGCACCTGGCCGATCGGCATCGCCTCTTCGGTGGCCACGAGCACATGGCCCGCTTCATGGATGGCGATGCGCCGCAGTCGGGCTTCTCCTCCGGGCAGGGCCTCCGCCAGCAGGTGACCGCCGCGGCCGCCGAAGCGAGCCGCATCGAACGTGAGTGCCCCGAGGGCCAGGGCCGCCAGGAGGGCAATCCAGGCCGGAGAAATCCCCAGCAAAGGGCCGCCGATGGCGAGCAAACTCACCAGTCCCACAGCCAAACCAGCCCCTAGGGCCTGGTTCAACGGGCCGGACGACTCAGGGAACTGCGCTGGGCCCCGGCATGGCTGGGGCGCTTGCCGTCGTTGCGATCCTTGCGGCCTTTGCCACCCCGGCTGCCCCGCTGGGCCACCGGACCGATCACCTCATACGACTCCAGCTGCAAAAGCTGACCCTGGCGGCGCAGATTCAGGGCCACAAAATGGCGCAGGTGCTCCAGGGGCACCTCCCCCTTGAGCTGGAGCTTGAAGGGAACCGGGCGGCTGCCATCGGCGCGGGGCAACTGGCGCACTTTGACCACCAGATCACCGGTTTCTGGTCGGGTGTAGATCAACTCGCCGCGCACGGAGACATAGTCGTCCCCTTCGGGGAGCTCATCGCTGCCGGCGCCATCGGCCAGGGTGCTGGGCTCCCAAACCCCCACCATCTGTAGGTGCAGCCCGCCGTCTTCGCGGGAGCGGGGATAGACCACCCACAGATGGGGCTCCTCAAGGTTGAGGTGGCGCCGCATCAAGGTGAGCAACCGCCCAAGCACCACCGCCTCAATCTCCGCGCCATCGGCGGTGCGGATCACACCCCGGGTGAGCTGCTCGGCATCGGATGGCACATAAACCCCTCGCACCGCGCCAATGGCCCGGTACTGCATCGGCTCGGTGACCGGGGAAATCGGATGGTGACGCATGAACCCAGTGTAGGAGGCCCAATGGCTGAACCAGTCGGGCCAAACTGGTCTGCAAGCCCACCTTGATGCCCATGCCTCTGGCCTTCGCACGCCCCAAGCTTTGGCTGGGCCTGGCCATGGCCGGCCTGGGGGCGGCATGCCTGGCGGGCGGCTGGTGGCTGGGCCAATTACAAAGCGGCGCCGCGGGCCCCAGCCCCAAACAGCAGGCCCTCGAGCGCCAGGTGGCGAGCCTGCAACAACGCCTGGATGGGGGCGATGCGTCAGCAGCGGAGCAGCAGCGGCTTTTGGAACTGCTGATCGGCCTCAACCGCAAACCCGAAGCGATCACCCTGCTCGAGCGCCTGGCCAACCAACACCCCGAGCGGCCTGGCCTCAGGCTGGTACTCGCGGAACTCAGGCGCGATCAGAACGATCGCCCTGGAGCTGAGCGGGAGGTGCGCCAGCTGCTCAACCAGGACCCCAACAACCTGGAGGCCCTCCAACTCCAGGCCCTGTTGCAGGTGGAAACGGGCCGCGGGCTGCTGGCCATCAGCCAATTGCAAGCCGCCCTTGATCGCGCGAGCAAACCCCAACTGCAGCCCCGGGCCCTAGCGATCGGGCTATTGCTGGCCAACGTGCTGCAGCGCCAGGGGCAAGGCGGCCAAGCCGAAGCTGTGCTGCTACGCCTCGGCAGCGCTTTTCCGAAAGATCAACGGCCCATCCTGGCCAAGGCTCTCCTGCTGCAAGAACGGGGGGACCATCAGGCGGCCCAGGCGGCCCTGGCCCAAGCCCGCAGCCTGACCCCAGGGGTGGAGGACCATCGCCTCGATGCGATCGCCGCGGCCTGGGGACTGGAATCCCTCAGGGAGCCTTCACCGAAGCCGACGCTCCGGAGGGCTTCGCCACCGACGACGCGTCCAACCCCTTGAGGGCAGCATCCACCGCATCCTGGGGTACCGACGCCGACGCTCCGGAAGGTTTCGCCGCCACCGGAGCGTCCAACCCCTTAAGGGCCGCATCCACCGCATCCTGGGGTGAGGTGGCGTCGTCCATGGCCGTCGCCTTGCGCAGTTTGTTCATCAGGTCAATCGGATTGGCCGAATTGAACAGCGAACCGCCGTCGGTCTTACCGGTGCCGTAGTCGAGTTCGCGCTGCAACTGGGGGTTGCCATAGCTTTGGCCGGTGCCTGTGGCCGGTTCAGCCTGGGCAGGCCGCACCCAGCCGGCACCAACTCCAGCCCAACTGGCCAAGCCAAGACAGGCCAAGCCAAGAGAGGCCATTGCTGCACCAGCGCCTGGGCGGAATGATCTGCGCCCTTGCAAGTTTCTAGCCATCGCCAGCAAGCCCTGAGCCATCACAACACCGCAACGTCCTGACAGGAGATGCTAAGGGGCTCTGCAGGCCACTGACCGCAAGACCATGCGCATTGCCACCTGGAATGTGAACTCCGTTCGCACCCGCCTGGATCAGGTGGTGGCCTGGCTGCAGCAGGAACGTCCCGAGGTGCTCTGCCTGCAGGAAACCAAGGTGGCCGATGAGCTGTTTCCCCACCAGGCCTTTGAGGAGCTCGGCTATCGAGTGGAGATCAGCGGTCAAAAGGCCTACAACGGCGTGGCCATCGTGAGCCTTCTGCCGCTGGAGGATGTGCAGGTGGGCTTCCAGGCGCTCCTCAGCGATGACCCCGAAGCCTGCGAGCTGGGCGAGCAGAAACGGGTGATCAGCGCCTTGGTGGAAGGTGTGCGGGTGCTGAACCTCTACGTGCCCAATGGCTCCTCCCTCAGCTCAGACAAATACGCCTACAAACTGCGCTGGCTCGCTGTCCTGAGGCGCTACTTGGCGGTGCAGGAAGAGCAGGGGGATCCGCTCTGCATGCTGGGGGACTTCAACATCGGCCCTGAATCCCGCGATCTCCCCGATCCGGAGCGACAAACCGGGGGGATCATGGCTAGCCCACCGGAGAGAGAGGCCCTGCAAACCGCCTTGGGCGAGCGGCTCCACGATGTGTTTCGGGTCTTTGAAACGGAGAGCGGCCACTGGAGCTGGTGGGATTACCGCTCCGGCGCCTGGGACCGCGACAAGGGCTGGAGGATCGATCACATCTATCTCAGCGATGAGCTGCTGGACTGCGCCACCGGTTGTCAGATCCACAAGGCCACCCGGGGCAACACCCAACCCAGCGACCATGCCCCCGTGGTGGTGAACCTGGCCTGGCCAGCCAGCGACGACGCCCAGGAGTAACGCTCAAAACACGATGGCTTCCTCGGGCAGGTTGGCGCCCTCGGCCTTGAGCACAACCGCCCGCTGGGCCGATTCGGCGCAGGTGCGGGGGGTGGGAAAGATCTTGCCGGGATTGGCCCGCTGCTCGGGATCAAAGGCCCGGCGCACCAATTGCATGGTCGCCAGGTCGTCGGAGCTGAACATCCAATCGAGATAGCAGCGTTTATCGGAGCCCACGCCGTGCTCACCGGTGATGCTGCCGCCGGCCTCCACACACAGGCGCAGGATTTCCGCACTCAGCTGTTGCACCCGTTCTTTGATGCCCGGCTCACCGGAGCGGTAAAGGATCAGGGGGTGGAGATTGCCATCGCCGGCGTGAAACACATTGGCCACCGGCAACTGAAACCGTTCACTCAGCCGATCGATGGCGGCAAGCACCCGGGGCAAGGCACTCCGCGGCACCACGCCGTCCTGGAGGTAATAGCTGGGATAGGTGCGGCCCAGGGCTGAAATCGCCGACTTGCGTCCTTTCCAAAGCTGGGCCCGCTCGGCGGCGTCCCAGGCCTGACGCAGCGTGCGGGCACCGGCCTGCTGGCAGAGCTGGGTGGCCATCTCCATGGCGGCCAGCACCTCCCGCTCCTGGCCATCGAGCTCAATCAGCAGCACCGCCGCCGCATCCGGGGGGTATTCCTCGAAGCCAAAGGAAGCATTCACCGCTGCGATGCAGAGGCGATCCATCATTTCCATCCCCGCCGGCAACACCCCGGCCGCGGTCACCAGCCGCACCGCCTCACCGGCCGCCTCCATCGTGGTGAAATCCGCCAGCAGCACGGCCACGCTCTGGGGAGCGCGCAGCAGCCGCAGGGTGATTGCCGTGGCGATGCCCAGGGTGCCCTCACTGCCGATGAAGGCTCCGCGCAGATCGAGCTCGGGGGCCTCATCAAGGTCGCAGCCCAGCTGGGTCACCGTGCCATCGGGAAGCACCACCTCCATGGCCAGCACATGGTTACTGGTGACGCCGTACTTCAGACAGTGCACACCGCCGGAGTTTTCAGCGATGTTGCCGCCGATGCTGCAGGCCACCTGGCTGGAAGGATCGGGGGCGTAATAGAAGCCATCGCCCGCCACAGCCCGGCTCACCCAGCTGTTAATCACCCCCGGTTGCACGGTGATGCGGCGATTCTCCAAATCCACCGAAAGCACCCGGCGCATGCGGCTGGTGGCGATCACCAGGGCTTCGGTTTCGGCCACTGCCCCCCCCGACAACCCGGTGCCACTGCCCCGGGCCACAAACGCAACCCCTTGCTGGTGGCACAGGCGAACAGCCGCGGCAAGCTCCTCGGTGGTTTCGGGCAGCACCACCAAGGGCGGCTGGTGGCGCTGCAACGTCAGGCCATCACAGTCGTAGGCCAGGAGCTCCTGACGGGCCGCCACCACGGCCCGCGCCGGCAGGATTCGCCGCAGTTGGCGCTCGAAATCGGGCCAGTCCACGCTCACCAGTTGCGGCCCCAAACACCAGATCCCAACGGTTTGAACTTACCGAGAAAGCGTTCACGCCGGTTCTGGGTCAAGATGGGCGGCGGTCTTTTCGGTGGATGCCCTAGGGCCATCCTCCGCTCCCACCGTTTCCAACGCTCACCGTTCCAACGTCGGCTGCTGCTTTGAATACCACCCGCTCCCAGGAACTCTTCACAGCTGCCCAGAAGCTGATGCCCGGTGGCGTGAGCTCGCCCGTACGAGCTTTCCGCTCGGTGGGTGGCAATCCGCTGGTGTTCGACCGCGTCAAAGGGGCCTACGCCTGGGATGTGGACGACAACCGCTTCATCGATTACATCGGCAGCTGGGGACCCGCCATCTGCGGCCATGCCCATCCCGACGTGCTGGCCGCCCTCCACGCCGCCATCGACAAAGGCACCAGCTTTGGCGCCCCCTGCGCCCTGGAGAACACCCTGGCCGAGATGGTGATCGAGGCGGTGCCCTCGGTGGAGATGGTGCGCTTCGTCAACAGCGGCACAGAAGCCTGCATGTCGGTGTTGCGATTGATGCGGGCCTTCACTGGCCGCGAAAAGATCATCAAATTTGAAGGCTGCTACCACGGCCACGCCGACATGTTCCTGGTGAAAGCCGGGTCCGGCGTTGCCACCTTGGGCCTGCCCGATTCCCCCGGGGTTCCCAAAACCACCGCCGCCAGCACCCTCACGGCCCCCTACAACGACCTGGAAGCGGTCAAAACCCTGTTCGCTGAAAACCCCGGCGAAATCGCCGGCGTGATCCTCGAGCCCGTGGTGGGCAATGCGGGCTTCATCACACCCGAGCCGGGCTTTCTGGAGGGAATCCGGGAACTCACCAAAGAGCATGGGGCCCTGCTGGTCTTCGACGAAGTGATGACCGGCTTCCGCATCAGTTACGGCGGGGCCCAGGCCAAGTTCGGCATCACCCCCGACCTCACCACCATGGGCAAGGTGATTGGCGGTGGCCTACCCGTGGGCGCCTATGGCGGCCGGGCCGACATCATGGCGATGGTGGCTCCTGCGGGCCCGATGTATCAGGCCGGCACCCTGAGCGGCAATCCCCTCGCCATGACAGCAGGGATCAAAACCCTGGAGCTGTTGAAGCAACCCGGCACCTACGAGCGCCTGGAGGCCATCACCAGCCGGCTGATCAGCGGCATCCTCGAGGCCGCCCAAGCCTCCGGCCTGCCGATCACGGGTGGTTCGATCAGCGCCATGTTTGGCTTTTTCCTCTGCGAAGGGCCGGTGCGCAACTTCGAAGATGCCAAGGCCGCCGACACCGTGCGCTTCGGCAAGCTGCACCGGGCCATGCTCGAACGGGGCGTGTATCTGGCACCCAGTGCCTTTGAGGCCGGCTTCACCTCCCTGGCCCACAGCGACGCCGATATCGACGCCACCCTCGAAGCCTTCCGCGAATGTTTCGCGCTGGTGGCCTGATCGAGCAGCGCCAGCGGGGATCCTTACGCCTGGCGGCCCTGCTGGCAGCCGGCATAGGGGCCTTGGTGTGGCTTGGTCGCAGCAGTGATCCAGCCGCCAAGCCGCTCACGGCCGGTCCGCTCACCCTTGGGGCCGCGATCGCCCTCACCGGCAACGCCAACCTCTACGGCCAGGACCAGCGCCTGGGTCTGAGCCTGGCGGAGCGCTGGGCCCAGCAGAGTGTCCCAACCGGACGGTCCGTGCGACTGCAGCTGGAGGACGGCGCCTCGGAAGAGCCCAGCGCCATCGCCGCCTTCAACCTTCTGATTCGCCAGGGCGTGATCGCCCTGATCGGTCCCACCCTGTCCCAACAGGCCTTCGCCGCCGATCCGATCGCCCAGCGCCAAGGAGTGCCGGTGGTGGCTCCCTCGAACACCGCCAAGGGCATCCCCCAGATCGGCCATTTCATCAGCCGGGTGTCGGCCCAGAGCTCGGTGATCGCACCGCTCTCGCTCGAGGAGGCCCTGCGACGCGATCCCAGCATCCGGCGCGTGGCAGTGTTTTATGCCCAAGACGACGCCTACAGCACCGCCGAGGTGGCCATCTTCAAGAAGGCCCTGGCCGCTCGCAGCCTCACCCCTGTCACGGTGCAACGCACCCAGCTAGCCGACAACGACTTCCAGAACCCAATCACCGCTGCTATGCAGCACAGGCCCCAGCTGGTGGTGCTCTCGGTGCAGGCCGTGGCCGGCGGCAACCTGATCCGCCAACTGCGCGAACTTGGCTACCGCGGCCAGATCGTGGTCGGCAATGGGCTCAACACGCCGAACATCTACCCGATCTGCCAGCGCTGGTGCGACGGCATCCTGATCGCCCAGGCCTACAGCCCCGAGCTCCAGAGCCCGATCAACCGACGCTTCCTGCAGTTGTTTGCCCAGGCCAAAGGCGACCAACCCCCGCCCCAGATCACCGCCCAAGCCTTCACCGCCTACCAGGTGCTGTTTGAGGCCATCCAGCGCCTTGAGCGCAAAGGAGGCCTCAAGGGCGTGAGCCTCGGCCAGGCCCGTGCCAACCTGATGACAGAACTGCTCAGCGGCCATTACGACACCCCGCTGGGCCCGATCCGCCTCAGCCCCGAGGGCGAAGTGATCCAGGAACGCTTCTATGTGGCAGAGGTGCGGATGCAGCCAGGGGGCCGCCAGGGACGTTTCACCCTCGTGAGTGAATCCCGCAACGGCGCAGGCACCTCAGCGGTGCGGCGATGATCGACACCCTGCTGCAAACCCTGCTCAACGGGGCCGCCAGCGGCGGCGTGTATGCCTTGGTGGCCCTCGGCTACACCCTGATTTTCGCGGTGCTGGGGGTGATCAATTTCGCCCAGGGGGCACTGTTTTCGATCGGCGGCTACTTCACCTACCTGCTGATGGGCGGCCGGATCGGTGCCAATGGAGTCTTGCCTGGCTGGGGGCTACCGGTGGGACTGCCCTTTGCGGTGGCCCTGCTACTGGCAGCCGCTGGAGCCGGCCTGGTGAGCCTGCTGGTGGAACGGGTGGCCTTTGCCCCGCTAAGGCGGCGCGGCGCCGAACCCCTGCTCTCGCTGATCACCAGCCTGGGAGCCGGGGTGGTCCTGGTGAATCTGCTGCAGATCCTGATGGGCGCCGAGGGTTATGCCTTCCCCGCTACCGCCCTAGCCGGCCTGCCGGCCTCCCTCAACCTTGGTGGCGCCAGCATCCGCACTGTGCAGGTGCTCTTGCTGGGGGTGAGTGCGGTGGCCGTGCTGGCGCTCACCCTCTGGCTGGAGCGGAGCCGCGGGGGGCAAGCCCTGCGCGCCGTGGCCGAAGACGCCATCACAGCACGCCTGCTGGGGATCAACAGCGATGCCATGGTGCGGCTCGCCTTTGCCCTGAGCGGCGCCCTGGCAGGACTGGGGGGCGGCCTGATCGGTGCGAGCGTGAGTTTGCCGGGCCCCTATTTCGGCGTGAGCTATGGGCTCAAGGGCCTGGCGGTGCTGGTGCTGGGGGGCTTGGGCAGTGTGAGCGGAGCCATAGCCGGTGGTCTGTTGATGGGCCTTACCGAAGCCCTGGTGCCTAGCGTTGCCTCCGGCTGGCGGGATGCGCTGGCCTTCGCGATCCTGTTTGCCGTTCTGCTGCTTCGCCCCAATGGGCTGCTCGGGCGGCGCCAGGTGGAGAAGGTTTAGGTGTCGATGTCCCCTTGCCCCTTGGGAGCCATGGCGTGATCGAT